>CALNBU010000557.1 GCA_937875615.1 uncultured Archangium sp. | reverse complement strand
TCAAGGGGCGCACCCGCTCGGCGGTGGTGGCGCTGCCTCCGGGGGCGGCCCGCACGCAGGAGCTGGCGCGCATGCTCTCGGGCGTCGAGGTGACGAAGGAGGCGCTGGGGGCGGCCGAGGCGCTCGTCCGGGTCGCCCGCAAGGGGCAGCCCGCGCCGAATCGCAAGTCAATTCGCACGACGCGACACCCCGAGGCGCCGTCGACACGCTTGCCAAAGAGCTTTGTTGCCGCATCGCACGGCTGCGCCTAACCTGCGCGCCCGTGTCGAAGAACGTTGGTTTGCGACTCAAGGCACTCTCCGCTGGGCTCACCGACGTCGGTCGGAAGCGTAACCACAACGAAGACAGCTACCTCATCGATGAGGATCTGCAGCTCTACGTTGTCGCGGACGGTATGGGCGGACATGCGGGAGGCGGTACAGCGTCGCGCATCGCAGTGGAGACCATCGATCAGGAGTTGCGGACAGCCCGCAAGAGCCCCGATGATCCCTTCACCGCCGAGACGCCGCTGCAGGACTCCCCGCTGCCCGAGTTTCTCCGTGGCGCGGTCGAGCGAGCCTGCTCCGCCATCTTCAAGGCCGCGCAAGAGGATCCACGGCTCTCTGGCATGGGGACCACGGTGATCTCGCTGTGCGTCAAGGGCGAGAACGCGCTCTTCGCGCACGTGGGCGACTCGCGCGCGTACCTGGTGCGCGGCGATCTCATCCAGCAGGTCAGTGAAGACCATTCGCTGGTGAACGAGCAGATCAAGGCGGGGATGATCACCCCCGAAGAGGCGCGCCACTCCCGCTACAAGAACATCATCACCCGCTCGGTCGGCTTCGAAGAAGAGGTGCAGGTCGACGTGATGGGCCTGGTGGCGCGTCCGGGCGACTTCTTCATCCTCTGCTCCGACGGGCTCGCCAACCTGGTGGAAGACAAAGAGATCCAGCAGGTGGTCAGCGGGACGCCTCTGAAGGACGCGCCCCAGAAGCTGATCGAGCTGGCGAATGAGCGCGGCGGCGATGACAACATCACGGTGATCGTGGTGAACGTCGCCGAGGTCTGAAGGCCCGGAAAATCAGAGATTTTGGTTGCATCACCCGTCGCTTTTCAGTGAGGGTGCGTGCCGATTCGCCGGGCGCTGAGGGCCTGGTGTCGTCAGGAAGGGTTTTCAATTGTCATTGAACGAGAGCTTCACGCTGATCGTCGTCCCCAACCGCGACGCGGAAGTGAAGCGGTACAACGTGCGCAAGCGCTGGGTGGCGCAGGCGTTGACGGGCGCGGTGGTGTTGATGCTCACCGGCGTGGGGTTGACGGTTCACTACGCGACGGTGGTGAAGGCCGCGCAGGAGAACCCGGCGCTGCGCGATGAAAACCTCAAGCTCAAGAGCGAGCTGGCCGTGCTGCGAGAGCAGCTGGATCACATCGAGCAGCAGCTCGATCGCGTCAAGCAGACCGAGCAGCGCCTCTTCGCCATCGCGCAGCTCTCCGATCCGCAGCGCAACCTCGCCATGGGCCCGACGGAGCAGCGCCCGCTGGTGGCCAACAACGAGTTCGTCCGCAGCCAGGAGGAGGGCGCCGACGTGCTGGGCGGTCGAATCGACAAGCACTCCGCGGCGGCCACCCGCCTGGAGCAGTCGCTCAACGAGTACCAGGCCTACTTCGAGAGTCAGAAGTCGCTGCTGGCCTCCGCGCCGGCCATCTGGCCGGTGAAGGGCTTCGTGACGTCCGACTACGGCTCCCGCCTCGACCCCTACACGCAGGACCGGGTGATGCACGCCGGCATGGACATCGCCACCGAGCACGGCAAGGAAGTGGTGGCGCCGGCCGACGGCATGGTGGTGTTCGCGGGCATGGAAGGCGCCTACGGCAACGTGATCGTCATCGATCACGGCTATGGCGTGAAGACCCGCTACGGCCACCTCTCCGCCATCAAGGTGAAGGCCGGCGAGAAGGTGAAGCGCCGCACCCCCATCGGCAACGTGGGCAACACCGGCCGCTCCACCGGGCCGCATCTCCACTACGAGGTGCGGGTGAACGGCATCGCGGAGAACGTCCGCAAGTACCTGCTCGAGAACTGAGCTTCGGGGCCGCCATGAAGATGGTGGACGTCGGCGACAAGCCGAAGACCGAACGGGTGGCGGTGGCGGCGGGCGCGGTGCGGATGAGCGCCGCGGCGCTCCGGGTGCTGCGAACGGGCCGCGCAGAGAAGGGTGATGTGCTGGCCGCCGCTCGCATCGCGGGCATCATGGCCGCCAAGCGCACGCCGGAGCTGATTCCGTTGTGTCACCCCGTGGCGCTCTCCTCGGTGGAGGTGACGCTGACGTTGCGCCGGGCGCACGTCGAGGTTCGGGCCGAGGTGAAGACGGTGGATCGGACCGGCGTGGAGATGGAGGCGCTGGCCGCTGTCTCCGCGGCGAGCCTCACCGTCTACGACATGCTCAAGTCGGTGGATCGCACCATGGTCATCGACGCGGTGCAGCTCGTGCACAAGCGCGGCGGGCGCAGCGGCGACTACACCCGCGCCTGACGCAGCGAGGCTTCAACCATCTTCGCCGGGCTCCTTGGGGGCCCGGAGCGCTCGCAGCGCCTCCAGCCTGGTCTGTTGGCGGAGCTCGTCGCCGCTGGCCGAGGGCTCGTAGAAGCGCTCGCCGCGCAGGCCCTCGGGCAGGTAGTTCTCCACCACGTAGTGCCCGTCGAAGTCGTGCGGGTATTGGTAGCCGCGGCCGTAGCCCTCGGCCTTCATCAGCTTCGTGGGCGCGTTGCGGAGGTGCAGCGGCACCGGCAGGGGGCCGTAGCGGGTGACCGCCTCCCGCGCCTTGAAGTAGGTCATCTTGGCGGTGTTCGACTTGGGCGCCATCGCCAGGTAGGTGACGGCCTGGGTCAGCGGGTGCGTGCCCTCGGGGAAGCCCATCAACTCCACCGCGTGCAGCGCGGCGATGGCCACCTGCAGCGCCTGAGGGTCGGCGTTGCCGACGTCTTCGCTGGCGAAGATGACCATGCGGCGCACGATGAAGCGCGGGTCCTCGCCGGCTTCGATCATCCGCGCCATCCAGTACACCGCGGCGTCGGGGTCCGAGCCGCGCATGGACTTGATGAACGCGGAGACCACGTTGTAGTGCTCTTCTCCTCCCTTGTCGTAGAGGAGGGTGCGCTGCTGCACCGCCTCCTCGGCGCTCTGCTTGTCGACGCGCGCGCCGCCGTACTTCGCGGCCACCTCCAGCGCGGTGAGGGCGCGGCGGGCGTCTCCGCCGGCGATGAGGGCGAGGAAGGCGAGGGCGTCGTCGTCGACGGCCACCAGGCCGCCGAGCCCCCGGGGATCTTCGATGGCGTGGCGCAGCACCTGGCGCAGCTCGTCTTCCTCGAGGCCCCGCAGGGTCAGCACCCGCATGCGGGAGAGCAGCGCGGCGTTCACCTCGAAGGAGGGGTTCTCGGTGGTGGCGCCCAGCAGGGTGATGGTGCCGCGCTCGACGTGCGGGAGCAGCGCGTCTTGCTGCGCCTTGTTGAAGCGGTGAATCTCGTCGACGAAGAGGATGCTGCGCTTGCGGTTCAGCTTCCAGCGCTGCTCGGCCGCGGCCACGGCCTCGCGGAGCTCCTTCACGCCCGAGAGCACCGCGGAGACCATGTCGAAGTGCGCGCCGGTGGCGTTGGCGATGATGCGCGCCAGCGTCGTCTTGCCGGTGCCCGGGGGGCCCCAGAAGATCATCGAGGGCACCTGGTCGAGCTCGATGGCGCGGCGCAGCAGCTTGCCGGCGCCGGTGAGGTGCTCCTGGACGAGTACGTCGTCCAGCGTACGGGGGCGCATGCGCTCCGCCAGCGGCGCGCGCTCAGCTGCGTCGGTCTGTGCCGCGCGGTCGAAGAGGTCCATGGCGATGCCCTCGGCTGTTTCGCATGGCTCCGCCGCTTCGTACATCGGGTTTCCGGGGCGGCCTTCGCGCGTTGACTTGCAAATCAATCTGTCGATCAATGGGCGCCATGGCCTCCCACAAAGCCGTCATCACCTGCGCGCTGACCGGCGTGCTGACCGATCCCGCGCAGCACCACGTTCCGGTGACGCCGGAAGAGATGGCGAAGGAGGCGCGGCGGGCGCGCGACGCGGGCGCCTCGGTGGTGCACGTGCACATCCGCAACCAGACGGCCGGGGCCGGGCGGCTCCCGTCGTGGGATCCCGTCGACGCGAAGAACGTGTGTGACGCCATCCGGGCAGAGGTGCCGGAGCTGATCCTCAACCTCACCACCGGGGTGGTGGGCCCGGACCTCTCGGGCCCCATCGCCTGTCTGGAGGCGGTGAAGCCGGAGATGGCGGCGCTCAACGCGGGCTCGCTCAACTACCTCAAGCTGCGGAGCAACAACGAGTGGGCCTGGCCCCCGCTGCTGTTCGACAACCCGGTCGAGAAGATCGAGGCCTTCGAGCAGGTGATGAAGGCGCACGACATCGTGCCGGAGTGCGAGTGCTTCGACACCGGCATCCTGCGCAGCGTGATGCTCTTCGCGCGCAAGGGCATGGTGCCGAACCCGCCGCACGTCTCGCTGGTGATGGGCGTGGAGTCGGGCATGCCCAACAAGGCCTCGTGGCTCCCGCTGCTCCTCGAGGAGATGATCCCGGGCGCCCACTGGCAGGTCATCGGCATCGGCCGCCAGGAGGTCTGGGCGCTGCATCGGCGCTGCGCGGAGCTGGGCGGAGATCTCCGCACCGGCCTCGAAGACACGTTCTACCTGCCCGACGGCAGCAAGGCGACGAGCAACGGCCAGCTCATCGAGGCGATGGCCGCGGTGGCGGCGGAGGCGGGGCGCGAGGTGGCCTCTCCGAGTGAGGCCCGGGCGCTGCTGCGGCTGCGCCGGTAGAAGGTGGGGGAAAAGCAATCGGGCGGTGCGGTTTGCGTTGCTTGATCCGCACACGGAGTGCTGCATTCCACGCCGTCCATGGGTTTCTTCGAGCTCATCTCAAGTTTTCCCACCCTGCCGCTCACGGTGCTGCTGGGCATCGCCGTGGGCTATTGGGGGTTCGCCCTGGTCACCGGCGCGGTGTTCGACGGAGGTGACGCGGCCTCCGGCGCCATGAAGGGGGCCTCCGAGGCGGTGTCGGGCGCGGTGAAGGGCGCCGCGGAGTCGGTGACCGGCGCCATGAAGGGTGTCGCGGACGGGGTCGCGGAGTCGGTCGTCGGCGCCGATGGGCACGGTGATGGCCACGACGTCGACGGTGGCTTCCTGGCCATGTTGGGCCTCGCGAAGGTGCCCGTCACCATCACGTTCTCCTCCATGTTGCTCGTGGCGTGGACGGTGTGTGCAATCGCCACCGGCTTCGTTCGTCCGGAGGGCGTGCTCCTGGGGACCGCAGTGCTGGCCGGCTCATTGGTGACGGGGACGCTCGGGGGGGCGCTGGCGCTGCGTCCGCTGGGGCGGGCGCTCGACCGTTCACGGCCCGCGCGACGCCGCGACGCCCTGGGGCAGCTGTGCACCATCACCTCCGGGTACGTCGACGGCGCCTTCGGCACCGCCACCATCGACGACGGCGCGGCGGGGCTCAACGTGCACGTGGTGTGCGCGAAGGCCAACACGCTCAAGCGTGGAGACCGGGCGATCCTCATCGAGCTGCAGCCGGGCAAGAACGTGTACGAGGTCGAGCCGGTCGACTGGCTGCTCCCGCAGGAGCTCGCGGCGCTCGACGATCCACAGACCGCGGCGCAGGTGTTGTCCGGCCGCGTTCGCAGGCACTGAGCAGTCACACACAGGGGAAGACGCAAACATGGAATCGCTACCGACCACGCTGTTCGTCGCCATCGGCACAGGCCTGCTGTTCATCTTCGGTTTCGCGGCGCTGCTGGCCCGCTTCTACCGACAGGTCGCCCAGGGGCAGGTGCTCATCGTCAACACCATGCAGAGCGAGCCCAAGGTGTCGTTCACCGGCGCGGTGGTGATCCCCATCATCAACCGGGCGGAGACCATGGACATCTCGCTCAAGACCATCGAGATCGACCGCCGGGGCAAGCAGGGGCTCATCTGCGCCGACAACATCCGCGCCGACATCAAGGTCAGCTTCTTCGTGCGCGTGAACAAGACGGTGGAGGACGTGCTCAAGGTCGCCGGCTCGGTCGGCTGCGTCCGCGCGTCGGACCTCAAGACGCTGCAAGACCTCTTCGAGGCCAAGTTCTCGGAGGGCCTCAAGACGGTGGGCAAGCGCCTCAACTTCGAAGATCTCTACAAGGAGCGTGAGGTCTTCAAGGACCAGATCGTCCAGGTCATCGGCAAGGATCTCAACGGCTACATGCTCGAGGACGCGGCCATCGACTACCTCGAGCAGACGCCGCTGGAGATGCTCGACAAGGAGAACATCCTCGACGCGCAGGGCATCCGGAAGATCACCGAGCTCACCACCATCCAGAACGTGCTCACCAACGAGTTCCGGCAGGACGAGCGCAAGAAGATCACCAAGCAGAACGTGGAGTCGGACGAGGCGGTGTTCGCGCTGGAGCGGCAGCGGGCCGAGGCCGCGGCGAAGCAGCGCCGTGAGATCGAGACCATCCAGGCGAAGGAGCAGGCGGAGACCGACCGGGTGAAGCAGGAGGAGCACCTCAAGGCCGAGCTGGCCCGGGTCCGGGCGGAGGAGGAGCTCGAGATCAACGAGCAGAACAAGGCGCGCCAGGTGGAGGTGGCGGAGAAGAACCGCGAGCGCGTGGTCGGCATCGAGACCGAACGGGTGACCAAGGACCGCGCGCTGGAGGCCATCAGCCGGGAGCGCGAGGTGGAGCTCCAGCGCATCGGCAAGGAGAAGGCGCTCGAGGCCGAGCGCAAGGCCATCGCCGACGTGGTGTCGGTCCGCATCTCGGTGGAGAAGAAGGTCGCGGTCGAGGAGGAGAACATCAAGCAGCTGCGCATGGTCGCCGAGGCGCAGCGGAAGAAGGAGGCCACGATCATCGAGGCCGAGGGGCTCGCGCAGCGCTCGGTCATCGAGCGGGTGAAGGCCGCGGAGGCCGCTGAAGAGGTGGCGCGGCACGAGGCGAAGCAGCGCCTCATCGGCGCCGACGCGGACCTGGAGGCCGCCGACAAGGAGGCGCGCGCCAAGATCCGCCTCTCCGAGGGTCTGCAGGCCGAGTCCGCCGCCGAAGGTCTGGCGCAGGCCCGGGTGATGGAGGCGCAGGCGCTCGCGCAGGAGAAGCAGGGCCTGGCCGAGGCGCGGGTGCGTGAGGCCAGCGCGGCGGTGGCCGAGAAGCAGGGACAGGCCGACGCGGTGTCGCTGCGCCTGAAGGTGGAGGCCGAGGCCTTCGGGGTGCAGGAGAAGCTGCTGGCGGAGTCGAAGGGCCTCGCGGAGAAGGCGAAGGCCATGGCGCAGCTCCAGGGCGCGACCCGCGAGCACGAGGAGTACCGGATGCGCCTCGACAAGGAGCGCGCCATCGAGCTGGAGACGCTCAACGTGCGGCGCGAGGTGGCGGCGCACTCCGCTCAGGTGCTCTCGCAGGCCCTCGCCAACGCGAAGATCAACATCGTCGGGGGCGACGGGCAGTTCTTCGACCAGTTCGTGAAGGCGGTCTCGCTCTCGCACGCGGTGGAGCAGGCGGCCACCGGCACCGAGACGGTGCAGCAGCTGCTCAAGCCCTACCTGAGCGGCGAGCGGGATCTCCCGGAAGATCTGAAGGAGATCCTGGCCCGGCCGGGGTTGACCCAGGACGCCCAGAACCTCGCGGCGACGGCGGCCCTCGCGAAGTTGGCGAAGCACGAGAAGTAAGGCGACGACATGGCCGACGAGAACGCGTCGCTTGCGAGCGGCAGCTATGAGGTGATCCGCGCGCGGTTGCTGACCACCGCGAAGGCGCTGGGAGAGCGCGCCGAGGCGCTCAACACCCAGCGCCGCGCGGAGTTCGGTGGCCAGGAGCTCTCGGTGCTGGGCACCGACCGCGTGCGCACCGAGCACTCCTGTGTCGCGCGCGACATCGTGCCGGTGGGCGACCAGCTGCTGCTTGGCTTCAACGTCTTCATGGGGCTCAAGCAGGATCGCTCTGTGGGCGACGTGTTCTCGTTGCACCGCTTCGGCGTCAACGCCGATGGCACCTTCGACTTCGGCGAGCTCCAGCGCGGCGAGGCGGGCGGCTTCCTCGAAGATGGCCGCTTCGTGAAGGACTTCGACGAGGTCTTCCGCTTCTACAAGGACGCGCGGCTCAACCACCTCGAGAAGTCCGACGCCCGCCTGCTGATGACCTTCCGCACCGGGCACACGCTGCGCGACGTGAAGGTGCTCCGCTTCGGCGTCGACACCTCCGGGCGGCTCACCTACCTCGACAACCGCGGCGAGGGCGACTCGGTGACGCCGCCCACGCACGACTTCGGCTTCGCGCGCGCCACGCGCGAGAACTTCGTCCTCGGGCGACACCCGCACGTCAACATCCTCGACGAGGTGTTCATCGAGACGGTCGGCGGCGACCTCACGGTGAAGGTCGAGAACAACACCGAGTCGGGCGAGGGCATCTACTCGGAGCCGGTGGACGAAGCGCAGCAGTCGCTCGACGACGCCGAGTACTGGTACGTGAAGATCGGCGCGCTGGTGTTGATCAAGGTGCTGCCGTTTCGCGAGACGAAGTACCGCTACCTGGTTTTCAACACCCGCACCCGGCAGGTGTTGCGCGCCGACGCCATCGGCCTGTCGTGCGTGTCGCTGCCTGAAGAGCAGGGCGTCATCTTCCCCGGTGGCTTCGTGCTGCAGACCGGCGAGGCGAAGGTGCTGGAGACCGACACCGGCGGGCTGACCTTCCAGCGCAAGGTGCAGAGCCCCAACGGGGAAGACGTGCTCTACGTCTTCTTCGAGCGCACCTCCGGTCGCTACGTCCTCTTCCCCTACAACCTGGTGCGCAAGGAGATCTCCGCGCCCATCAACTGCCACGGCTACGCCATCTTCCCCGACGGCCGCCTGGTGGTGTTCCGGGGCCAGTCCGAGGAGCCCACGCGAATCCACCCCGTGCAGGTGTGGCAGACGCCCTTCGTCTCGCCGGAGTTCGCGGCCTCGGTGCCGCCGCCCACCAGCGCGCTGGGGCGCCTCGGCAACGCGGAGCTGGTGCGGGGCATCAGCGAGGTGCTGACGCTGCAGCGGCTCGCCGAGCAGCAGCACGTCACCCGCCGCAACTATGAGGCGCTGGTATCGGCGTGCACGCGCGTCGTCGACCAGTTCCACTGGCTGGGGCAGGCAGAAGTGGCGCTGCTGGAGCCGGTGAAGGCGCTGCAGAAGAGCGCGGAGCTGATCATCGACGAGTTCGAGAAGGTGCTCTCGATGCAGCGCCGGGCGGCCGAGGAGCTGGGCCGCGTCCAGGCCACGCAGGCGGAGCTGCTCTCGAAGGTGAACAGCGGGGAGCTCAACTCCACCGACGAGTTCATGGACACCCTGGGCGAGCTCCGGCGTCAGCTGGGTCACCTGGTGACGGTGAAGGAGGTCCGCTACATCGCGCTGCCGGAGATCGAGGCCATGGAGGCGGAGGTGCGCGGCGCCTTCGACACCGTCAGCGCCCGGTGCGTGGAGTTCCTCCTGACGCCCACGGCCTTCGCGCCGCTGCACGACGGCGTGCAGCGCGTCTTCGAGGCCACGGGCAGGGTGAGCAAGACGCTGGAGCTGGCGCCGCAGCTCGAGGAGGTGGAGCGCCTCTCGAACGGCCTGACGCTGCTGGGAGAGGTGGTGGGTGGCCTGAACGCCGGGGACCCCACGCAGAAGGCGAAGATCCTCGAAGACGTGTCGGAGGTCTTCGCGAAGCTCAACCGGGTCCGCGCCACGGTGCAGGCGAAGAAGCAGGAGCTGCTGGGCAACGAGAAGCGCGCGGAGTTCGGCAGCCAGTTCAAGCTGTTCTCGCAGAGCATCGACGCGGCGCTGTCGCTCGCCACCACGCCGGAGCAGTGCGACGAGCAGCTCTCCCGCCTGACGCTGCAGCTCGAGGAGCTCGAGGGGCGCTTCAGCGACCTCGACGAGTTCGCCGGCGAGCTGACCTCCCGTCGCGAAGAGCTGCTCGAGGCCTTCGGCCGCCGGAAGCAGGTGCTGGTCGACGAGCGAAATCGCCGCGCCCAGAACCTCTTCGATGCCGCCGAGCGCATCCTCCAGTCGGTGGCGCGGCGTTCCGCGGCGTTCGCCTCCGACGACGAGCTGAATTCGTACTTCGCCGCCGACCCGATGATCCAGAAGCTGCGCGCGCTCACCGCCCAGCTGCTGGAGCTCCGGGACCCGGTGAAGGCCGACGAGCTGGAGCCGCGCCTGAAGACCGCGCGGAAGGAGGCGCTGCGCCAGCTCCGGGATCGAAAGGATCTCTTCGAGGGCGGCGCGGACGTGGTGAAGCTGGGGCCCTGGCGCTTCAACGTCAACACCCAGCCGCTGGAGGCCACCGTCATCCCCCGCGAAGACGGTCTCTCTCTGCAGCTGACCGGCTCTGACTTCCTGCAGCGCCTCGAGGACCCCGACATCGACGCCGCGCGCGCCTATTGGGACCAGGCGCTCCCCTCGGAGTCGCCGGAGGTGTACCGCGGCGAGTTCCTCGCGCACGGAGTCCTCAAGGCGGCGGAGCGAGGAGAGAGGGGGCTGACGCTGCACGCGCTGCACGATGCCCTCCGTGAAGGACGGCTGCTGACGCTGACGCGGGACTGGGCGCAGCAGCGCCTCGACGACGGCTACGAGCGCGGCGTGCACGACGCCGACGCGGCGTTGATCCTCGAGCAGCTCCTCTCGGTCTACGACGGCGCAGCTCTGCTGCGCTTCCCCGCCTGGCCTCGCGCGCTGGCGACCCTGTTCTGGGCTGACTGGCACGACGCCGCGGCGAAGGACATGGTGCACCGCCGCGCCGCCAGCCTCGGTCGGCTGCGCGCCCGCTACCCGGGCTCCCTCGCGCTGCAGAGCGTCGCCGACGAGCTCTCGCCGCGCATCGCGGCCTTCGTGGCGGCGGCGAAGCTCGAGGTGTCCGCGGCGCAGCTGGCCAGCGCCGCGCTCTACCTCGCCGAGGAGCTGGCGCAGGAGCCGCTGCGCTTCGTGATCTCCCACGACGCGCTGGCGCTGCGCGATGATCTCCTCGCCGCGCTCGAGCTCGCCGGGCAGAAGCTGGTGTTCGAAGAAGATCTCCGCGCGCTCCAGAAGGACGGCTCCGCGCGCTTCCGGCTCGCCCGGGCCTGGCTCTCTGCCCACGCCGCCAGCAGCACCGCCGGCTGGCGGGAGGCGGTCGATGAGGCTGCCGCGCTCATCGCCGTCGACGAGCACGCCATCTCCCGCGAGGTGTCGTCGGCGCCGCTGCACCTCGAGGTGAAGGGCCTGCTGGGCCAGCACCCGCGCATCACTCAACAGACGCTGACCGGTCGCCTCGATGAATTGGAGCAGCGGCTCACCTGGTTCAGAGAAGAGCGCACGCCGGCCTGGCAGCGGTTCCGCGCGAAGGTCCGGGAGCTGGTGGAGGGCGCGCGGGCGCGGTTGCGCCTCGATGAGCTCAAGCCCAGGGTGCTCTCGAGCTTCGTTCGGAATCGCCTCATCGATGAGGTCTACCTGCCGCTCATCGGCGCCAACCTCGCCAAGCAGCTCGGCGTGGCCGGCGAGAACAAGCGGACCGATCGCATGGGCCTGCTGCTGCTGGTCTCGCCTCCGGGCTACGGCAAGACCACGCTCATGGAGTACGTGGCCAGCCGGCTGGGGCTCACCTTCGTCAAGGTGAACGGCCCGGCGCTGGGGCACGAGGTGACCAGCGTCGACCCGCAGGAGGCTCCCAACTCCACCGCCCGGCAGGAGGTGGAGCGCATCAACTTCAGCTTTGAGCTCGGCAACAACGTGATGCTGTACCTGGATGACATCCAGCACACCAACCCGGAGCTGCTGCAGAAGTTCATCTCGTTGTGCGACGGCACGCGGCGCATCGAGGGCGTGTGGAACGGCAGGACGCGCACGTACGATCTGCGCGGCAAGAAGTTCTGCGTGGTGATGGCCGGAAACCCCTACACCGAGTCGGGCGAGCGCTTCCGGATCCCCGACATGCTGGCCAACCGCGCCGACACCTACAACCTGGGTGACATCCTCGGCGGCAAGCAGGAGCTGTTCGCGCTCTCGTACCTCGAGAACGCACTGTCGTCGAACGAGGTGACCGCGCCGTTGCTCACCCGCAGCACCGCAGATCTTCACCGCATCCTGGCCATGGCGCAGGGCGGCCCCATCTCGGTCAACGAGCTCGAGTACGGGTACTCGGCGGCGGAGCTGACGGAGATCGTCGAGGTGGTGCGCCGCTTCTCGTGGGCGCAGGAGACGCTGCTCAAGGTGAACCAGGAGTACATTCGCAGCGCCTCGCAGGACGACCGCTTCCGCACCGAGCCGCCGTTCAAGCTGCAGGGCAGCTACCGCAACATGGCGAAGCTGGCGGAGAAGATCGTCTCGGCCATGACCGAAGCCGAGCTGCAGACGCTGCTCGACACGCACTACGCCGGTGAGTCGCAGACGCTCACCGCCGCCGCCGAGCAGAACCTGCTCAAGCTGGCCGAGCTCCGCGGGCGACAGTCGCCAGCGCAGCGCGCGCGCTGGGAGGAGCTCAAGCGAGGCTTCAAGCGCGTGCAGGTGTCGGGCGGCGCCGAGGACGACCCGGTGGTGCGCGTGACCGGCAGCATCTCGGCCCTGGGCGAGGAGCTCCACGCGCTCAAGAGCGCGGTGCTCGACGCCGCGAAGAGCGAGCCGTTGGCGCCGAGGCTCGAGGCGCTCACCGCCGCGGTGGCCGATGGTGGCTCAGGAGAGCTGGCGGGGCGCCTCGACGCGCTCACCGCCGCCGTGGAGGGACTCTCGAAGCTGGCGCCGGAGGCCGCGCCGCCCGCGGAAGCGCTGGCGCCGGTGCTGGAGAAGCTGGCGCAGGCGCTGGCCCAGCAGCGCCCGGCGTCGCCGGTCGATCTCAGCCCGATGCTGGAGCGGCTCACGGAGGTGATGGCGCAGCGCCCGCCCGCGCCTGCGCCCGCCCTCGAGCTGGGGCCGGTGTTGGAGCAGCTCGCGCAGAACGCCACCGTGCAGGCGCAGCACTCCGAGAGCGAGGGCGTCTTCCGTGAGGAGATGGCGCACCAGCTGCTCCTCATCCAGGAGCGCCTGAGCGAGCTGGCGCTCTCCGCGCGCACCGTGCTGCAGGGTGACTCCGACGGCAGCGTGAAGGCCATGGTGGTCTGGCAGCAGACGAAGGAGGCGCTGGAGCTGCTCAAGGCGCTGCCGTCTCGTGGCCGTCGGACGAAGTCTCGTCCGTGAAACGAGCCCACGGAGAGGTAAGCTCCACGGCCATGGCTCAGCAACGCATCATCATCGACGCCCCTCCGCTGGAGAGTGAAGCGTGGGCGACGCAGCTCTTCGAGCAGCTCGGCGTCACCGTGGTCTCCAACAAGGCGTTGAGCCGCGACATGGGGAAAGACGAGGCCGCGCGCAAGGCGTTGCTGGCGACCCAGGACCCCGTGCGCGACGCGGAGAAGCTGGCGCCGCACTACCTGCGCGCCTTCGAGGCGAAGCACGGGCAGGACGCGCGGGTCGGGCTGTGGGGCACCGCGTGGTTGGTCTACGCGCCGGACATCTCCGCGGTCATCATCGACTGGGACGAGGTCGAGCGGCGCGCCACGCCGCCCGCCGACGCGAAGCTGAGCGAGCCGGAGCGCGCGTCGTACGCCGAGTTTCGACGCGCCGCGCGCGACTTCGTGCACGCCCGGCTGAAGCGGCACGTGGAGTCTCGGCGCGTGCTGGAGCTGGAGACGGGCCTGGAGGCGGCGGAGAAGGTGCGCCGTGGGCTCGACTTCATCCGCGCGCTCGGCCTGAGCTGAGGCCAAGACGAAGCGCCCGCCTCCCGGGAAGGGAAGCGGGCGCCGGACCGCTTCGGAGCCTGGGTGCGCTAGGCCGCGATGCCCGCGAACTGGTCGCCGAAGTCCTGCATCTCGTCGACCAGCTGCTTGACCTCCCAGGCCGCCTCGCCGGTGGCGATGACCCACTTGAGCGGCGTGGCCGCGGCCTGGAAGGGCGGGAAGAGGCTGGCGCCGTTGACCACCAGGCTGGCCACGTCGATGCCGATGGTGAGGCCATCTTCGCCGTTGGCGATGCCCTGACCGATCTCGATGGCGTCGCCCACCACGCCCACCAGCGGGCCGACGAAGGGGATCGAAGAGAAGCCGCCCTGCGCCACGACCGAGGCCACCTGCTGCTCCAGGAAGCGCTTGATGGGCTCCGGGAGCGCCTCGATGAAGCGACCGACCAGCCGGCCGATGGCCTCCAGGCCCTGCTCGCCGATGGGGAGGTCCTTCCCCAGGATGGAGTAGTTGTCGCCCGCGCCCAGCAGGGAGCCGAAGGCGGAGCCCAGCTCGCCCAGCGCGCCGGCCACGTCGCCGTCCGCCAGCTTCTCCACCGCGCCGAGCATCTGGCCGAAGGCGCCCGACTCCACCACGATGCGGTTGAGCTCGTGGTCGGCAAAGAACTCGCCCACCGAACCCGGCAGCAGCGACAGCGCGTCGAGGAAGCCGATGGCCAGATCCGGGCTCTCCGCGGCGATGACGCGGCCCGCGCGCGCCAGACCGGAGATCCAGTCTGCGGGGTTGCCTGACCTGAAGGCCGCGATGGCGTCGCCGATGGCGTCGGCGACCTCGGGGTCTCCCAGCGCGTCGACGATGCCGGCCAGCACCGAGCCCACCGCCGGGGGGAGGTTGAGGGTGCGGGTCAGGGTCTCGATGATCTTGGACTTGAGGCCGTCGGGCAGGGCGCTGGCGATGTCGCCGAGATCCTTGATGGCCGCACCCCAGTCGCCCTTGCTGACGTTCTCCACCAGCTCGAAGACCTCGCCCATGGCGGCGCCGAGCTGCAGCACCTCGTCGGCGCTGGTGATGCCGATGAGCTCGAGCTTGGCGGAGATCTTCGGGTCGCTGATGAGCGCCTCCGCGATGTGTCGGGCCAGCGGGCTGTCGCTGTTGGTGCGCAGGCCCTCACCCAGCTCCCGCAGCGCGCCCACCGGATCTCCGGCGAAGAGCTTGCCGGCGATGTCGCGGAGATCCGGATCTTCGACCAGGTCGCGGACGATGTCGGGGTTCGAGAGCAGCGTCTTGAGCAGCGCGGGCTCATCGGGCAGCGCCTTCGCGATGGCGGCGACCGCGGCGCCCACCAGCGAGGGCGCGGACTCCAGCACCTGCTGCAGCGAGTTGAGCGCGTCGAGCGGCTTGCCGTCGGCCAGCGCCTTCGCGGCGTCGATGAGGTGCGGCAGCGCGGCGCCCGCTTCCCCGATGGTCTCCGGGGTGATGGCGAGCTTCGAGAGCTGCTCGCGCAGCCCGGCGGGCAGCTGCGCGTAGATGGCCTCGCCGGCCTTCTTGAGCAGGTTGGGCGCGGCCCGGCCCGCCTCGCCGATGCCCTCGGCCAGCAGCAGCGAGCAGACCGGCGCCACGCGCCAGAGCAGCGATGTGTTCTGTGCCGCCGGCGGCGGGCCGTCGGCGCGCGGCGCGGCCAGCACCACGGGCAC
>CALNBU010000556.1 GCA_937875615.1 uncultured Archangium sp. | reverse complement strand
GAGCACAACGCCATGGCGGGCTACCTCAAGCTCCAGGGGCTGGACTCGAAGGACGCCGAGAAGCTGGTTGCCGCCGCCGACATGAAGCAGCTGATGGCGCTGGTGGTCTTTGAGGCTCTTCGTGGGTGCTTCGTCGAGGCCCTCGACGCTGAGGTGGTGCGGCCCATCGCCAAGGCCCGCGGCCTCGACGTCGACAAGATGCACGCCGCCCACCTCGCCACCGCGCGCGCTGAAGCGCTGATGGGAGGCAAGCGGTGAGCGCCGCGCTGCTGCTGGCGTTGTGGCGGAGTCGACACGGCCGGACGGACGCGCTGCTCGAAGGTCTTCAACCATCTCGAAGTGAAGTGACGGGCAATTCCGCCCAACAAGCAGGGAGAGAAACCATGGCAGCGAAGAAGCAGACGAAGAAGACGGGGAAGTTCGTGGTGGTGCGCAGCTACGCGGCCGGCGTCCACGTTGGCACGCTGGTGGAGTCCCGGGACAGCGAGTCGGGCCGGGCCATCGTCACCCTGAAGAATGCGCGCCGGCTGTGGCGGTGGCGCGGGGCCAACTCGCTGCACGAGGTGGCGCTGCGCGGGGTGGCCGAGGAGTACACGCGGCTGTCCGAGGCTGTGGCGGAGGTGGAGGTGCGCGACGTGCTGGAGGTCATCACCGCCACCCCGGAGGCAAGAGCCAACCTGGAGCGCAGCCGATGGGCGGCCTGAGCGGCTCCGGCTACGGCGACGGCGACGGCTCCGGCTACGGCTACGGCGACGGCGACGGCTCCGGCTACGGCGACGGCGACGGCGACGGCTCCGGCTCCGGCTACGGCTACGGCGACGGCGACGGCTCCGGCTACGGCTACGGCGACGGCGACGGCGACGGCGACTGACACCCCCACCGCACTGACCGGCTGCGTGACGTGCCGGTCGCTTCAACTTCAGGAGGCAGCATGACGAGTGTTCCGAGCCATAGGTGCAAGGCGAAGGTGGTCCGCGGGCGAAGCTGGACCCCGGGCGTGTGCCAGCGAGCGGCGGTGCGCGATGGCTACTGCGCGCAGCACCACCCCGACGCTGTCGCGTGGAGGGACGCTGAGCGCGCGGCGAAGGCCCTCGCAGCGAAATTAGAGCGGGCGGTCGTCATCGAACGGGTGCGCGTCCTCGGAGAGGCGGCGCTGGCGGTGGGCGCGTCGGAGTCCGTGGTGCGCGCTGCGCCGAAGCTGCTGGAGGCGCTGAGGGAGCTTACCTCGTGGGACTGGGCTCATCTCTTGGTCGACCATCCGGACTCAGCCACCGTGCTGGCGGACGTGCGCAGCGCCGAAGCGGCCGTAGCGAGTGCGAAGGTGCAGCCGTGAAGCCGGAGCTGGCGGTGGTGGCCGACTACGCGGAGGAGGTGGGCTTGCCCCTCGTCGCAGCCGCGCTGCGCACCGGCGACGCGTGGGCCGAGCGCCAGTGGCGGGCGGACGAGTCGCTGAGCCTCGATGACATCGAGCAGCGGGCGCGAGAGCTCGGCTACAACGTGACGTGGAGTTGGAAGCACCAAAAGCGCTCGCTGTACGTCTACCTGCCACCGGCGACGTCGCCGGACAGCGGCCGGTTGTGGAGGAGCCACTTCGCGTTTCTCGCCTTCGATTCCGTGACCTCGTGGGTCGCCACCATCTTGGACTGCTCGAACTCCGCGGAGCTGGTGTCGTCGGCCTGCCGCCTCGCCACGGCCGCGCGCCTGCTGACGGAGAAGCGCCAGTGAAGACCGTCAAGAACACCCCGGTGGACACCCAGCAGGGGGCCTTCTTCTGGGACGGCGTCGACGCCGAGGGCCGTGACGTGGGTGGCCTCAGCGTTGGCGCGGTGCCTGTGTACAGCGACGAGGACCGCGCTGCAGGCCGGCGGCTGCGCGACCTCCGCGTGCATGGGCTCCCGTACCTCACCCTGGGCGCCTTGGCTGCCACGCTGGGCGTCAGCGCCGTGGCCATTTCTGACCTCGAGCAAGGCCGCACGCGCCCGGCGACACCGGAGGACGCCGAGAAGCTGCACGCAGCACTGACGGTCGGGCGCAGCGTCTCCTCGGAGACGCTGGAGCGCGGTCGGGAGGCAGTCAGCCGCACCATGCTGGCCCTTCGGGAGCGAATGGCGATGGGAGAGGGCGAGTCGGAGCCCAGCTAACTTTTCAGATCCCAGCTAACTTTCACGGAGCCAGCTAATTTTTGGGGCGGTTTTGCGAAATATGCAGGGCACGAAGGCGCCACAAGTACATGAATCCACTGGCGAATTTCGGTGATTCGCCGAATCCCTCGAGGGAGTATGCGCGGAAATATGCGGGCCGTCAGAACTCGACGGCCAGCGAGGCGCCGGCCGCGCCCGAAGAACAGGGTTGGTGGTACTGGTGCCGCAGCAGCAACGCCTACTACCCCTACGTGAAATCGTGCGCCGAAGGCTGGCAGAAAGTGCCGCCGCAGCCGGCCAACTGAACTGAGGCAGGCATGAGAACCCTGATCCTGGCCGGTCTGGTGGGCTCTT
>CALNBU010000555.1 GCA_937875615.1 uncultured Archangium sp. | reverse complement strand
GTGCGCGCCCCAGTAGCGGCCGTAGAGCACGCCGCCCGCGCGCAGGTTGAAGGCGCCCGCGATGCGCTCCTCGCCGCGCATCGCCTCCACCAGCTCGACCTGCTCGGGCATCGCGCGGAAGGTGCGCACGAAGAAGTCGCGGTTGAGCTGCACCCGCCCCCAGGGGAAGCGGCGACAGGTGGCGAGGTAGAAATCGTGCGCCGCGTGCGCGTGGACGTCGGTGAGCGCCGCGTCGCGCACCGAGCGGATGGTGATCCCCTGGGCCTCCGGCGCGCGCAGCTCGCGGCGCAGCTGGTGACGGCGCTTGGAGTCGAAGCGCGCCAGGTAGTCGTCGAAGCGCTCGTAGCCCGGGTTGCTCCAGTGGAACTGCAGGGTGAGCCGGTGCGCGAACCCCGCGGCCTCGAGCGCTCGCGCCTCCTCCTCGGTGCAGAAGAGCGCGTGCACCCCGCTCATCCCGAGCTCGCGTGCGAGTGCCACGGCGGCGCTCGCGAGCAGCGCGCGCAGGGCCTCGGGATCGGACGCATCCTTCGCGATGGCGAAGCGCGGCGCGGTGGCGGGGCTGAGCGGCGCGCCCAGCGCCAGCTTCGGGTAGTAGTCGATGCCGCCGCGCTCGGCGGCCTGCGCCCAACCGAAGTCGTAGATGTACTCGCCGTAGCTGTGCGCCTTCTCGTACGCGGCGCAGGCGGCGATCAGGCGCTCGCCCTGCCACACGGTGAGGTGGCGCGGCGTCCAGCCGGTGGCCGGTGAGGCGCTGCCGCTCTCCTCCATCGCCGAGAGCCAGGCGTGGCGCGTGAAGGGCGGATCGTCCGGACCGAGCAGGGCCTCCCAGGCCTCGGCGGGGACCTCGCGGATCGAGCCCAGGATCTTGAGGGTGGGCGCGGCGGCGGCTTTCGGGACGGAGGTCACGAGGTGGGTCCTAACCGAATCCCTGCCGCTTCGCAGGGGGCGCGATCCCCACGGGTGCTGGGGCTATTCCGCCACGCGGCGAGGGGCCGCGCCGGTCGGAGGTGGAGCGCCCTTCCGTTCAAGCGGATGAGGGACATCCGGCGCGGGCATCTCCACCTTGGGGAGAGGCATCGCAAGGCACAGTGAACGGGCGTCGCCGTCGACTCCGACGCGGCGGGCAGGGGGAGGGAGGTCAAGGAGGCATGGACGCAGGATTCGGCATCTTGGGGTTCGGCTTGTTCCTGCTGTCGATCGCGCACTTCTACGCGCGGTCCGGGCAGGTCTTCGGCGGGCTGATCTTCCTGCTGTCGCTGGTGGCGTTGGGCTACGCCTTCAGCGAGAGCCACAACCGGCGCGTGGTGGCGATGGGGCTTGGTGCCGCCATGGCGGTGGTCGGCATCGTCTCGGTCGCCGTGGGCGCGCCGCTGTGGAGCTGGTTGCTCGCGTTCGTGTTCGCCGCCGCCTTCGCGTTGCTGTGGGCCGAGCTGCGCTTCCCCGACTTCTTCGAGCGCGAGGAGTACCAGGAGCGGCTGCCGGTCCATCACGGCCCGCCCCACGGTACGCGCCGCAAACGGAGCATCAGCCGGATGCGGCGCTTCGAGCAGCGGGACCAGAACCGGCGGAGGACCTAGATGCGCGAGCAACCGACGCCGGGATCCGGGGCCCTCCAACGAGGCCCGTCCGCGATTCAGTCGCGGGGGCCGAGCATGTCCTCGGGGCGAACCCAGACGTCGAACGCATCCTCGCTCACGTAGCCGAGCGCCAGCGCCGCGACCTTGAGTGAGGTGCCATCCGCGTGGGCCTTCTTGGCGATCGCCGCGGAGCGCTCGTAGCCGATGTGCGGCGCGAGCGCGGTCACCAGCATCAGGCTCTTTCCCAGGTTCGCGCGCAGGTTGCCGAGTTCCGGCTCCATGCCCTGTGCGCAGTGGATCCTGAACGAGCGCGTCGCGTCGGCGATCAGGCGACACGACTGCAGGAACGCGTTGATCAGCATGGGCCGGTAGACGTTGAGCTGGAACTGCCCGCTCATCCCGCCGACGTTGATCGCCACGTCGTTTCCCATCACCTGGGCGCAGGCCATGGTGAGCGCCTCGCACTGGGTGGGGTTCACCTTGCCGGGCATGATGCTGCTGCCGGGTTCGTTGGCCGGCAGGCGCAGCTCCCCCAGGCCGGCGCGGGGACCACTGGCCAGGTAGCGCACGTCATTCGCGATCTTGTGCAGGGAGGCTGCGAGTCCCTTGAGCGCGCCGTGGGCCTGCACCAGCGCATACGAGGCCGAGAGCGCCTCGAACTTGTCCGGCGCGGTGACGAGCGGAAGCCCGGTGGCCTCCGCGAGCGCCTGCGCCATCTGCTCCGCCCAGCCCCTGGGCGCGTTGAGGCCGGTGCCGACCGCCGTGCCACCCAACGCGAGCTCACCCAGATGCGGGAGCGCGGCGTCCAGGTGCGTCAGGCCATGGCGCAGCTGCGAGGCCCAGCCGCCGGCCTCCTGTCCCAGCGTCAGCGGCGTCGCGTCCTGCAGGTGGGTGCGACCGATCTTCACCAGGTCCTTCCATGCGCGGCGCTTGTCCTCGAGCACGGTGGCGAGCGCGTCGAGCTCCGGTCGGACGCTGCCCACCAGCGCCTGCAGCGCGGCGATCGACATCGCGGTGGGGAAGGTGTCGTTGGAGGACTGGCTGCGGTTCACGTCGTCGTTCGGGTGCACCAGGCGGCCCTCGCCGCGCACGCCCCCGAGCAGCTCGCTCGCGCGATTGGCGAGCACCTCGTTGACGTTCATGTTGGTCTGCGTCCCGCTGCCGGTCTGCCAGACCGAGAGGGGGAACTCGGCGTCGTGCGCGCCCGAGAGCACCTCGTCCGCCGCGCGCGCGATGGCGTCGGCCTTGTCGGCGTCGAGGCCCGAGAGCTGCTGGTTCACGCGCGCGCCGTGCTTCTTGATCTGCGCGAGGGCGTAGACCACCGGCAGCGGGATCCGCTCGGAGGAGATGCGGAAGTGCTCGAGGCTGCGCTGGGTCTGGGCGCCCCAGAGGTGATCGGCGGGGACCTCGATGGGGCCGAGCGTGTCGTGCTCGGTGCGCGTGGGGATCTGGGACATGGGAACACCTGTAGGTGAAGGGAGGCCCACTCCTGGTGAGCGCTTTCCGGAGATGACGGCGGCCCCACTTCATCGCTACCCTGAATGGCTGTGGCCACCCCTGCTCGCAGTCCGTCTCCCACGCGTCATCGCAAGGTGGGTCCCTACCGCATCCTTGGCGAGCTCGGTCGCGGCGGGATGGCCTGCGTCTACCACGGCCTCCACGAGGGCCTGCAGCGGGAGGTCGCGCTCAAGGAGCTGATCTCGGTGTCCCGGGATCACGAGGCGCTCTCGCGCTTCCGCCGCGAGGCCCTGGCGCTGGCCGGCTTCCGGCACCAGAACATCGTCACGCTCTACGATCTGGTGGAGAAGGGCGACTCGCTCTTCATGGTGATGGAGCACGTCGACGGCGGCACCCTGAGCGAGCTGCTCAAGACCGGGCCGCTCCCGCCCCAGGTCGCCGCGGTGATCTGCCTGCAGCTCGCCGACGCGCTGGACCACGCGCACTTCCGCCGGATCGTCCACCGCGACCTCAAGCCCGCGAACGTGATGCTCACCCGCACGGGCGAGGTGAAGCTGATGGATTTCGGGGTGGCCAAGGACGAGGGCCTCGAGACGCTCACCCAGGAGGGCATGGCAGTCGGCACCCCGGCCTACATGGCGCCCGAGCAGGTGATGGGGCAGCCGGTCGACGCGCGCACCGACCTGTTCGCGCTGGGCGCGGTGCTCTACGAGTGCCTCTCCGGCCGCCGTCCCTTCACCGGGCGCACCACCGGTGAGACCTTCGCCAACATCCGCGACGGCAAGTACCCGCCGCTGCACAAGGTCGCCCCGGACGTGCCGCGGGCCCTGGTGGAGGTGGTGAAGAAGGCGCTGCAGTCCAAGCCGGACGCACGCTACTTCGACGCCGCGGCGCTCTCGCGCGATCTGGAGCGCTACGTCTCGGGCGCACTGCGCATGGGCCCCTCACAGGTGGTGATGGCCTGCCTACACCAACGGGGCCGCATCACCGAGACCGAGGTCCTCGCGCACCTCACGCGCAGCGAGCTGGAGTCCGCGGCCTCGATGGAGGTCAGCGCGCCGATGGTGGAGCTGGACCCCATCAGCGTGAGCCTGGACGACGAGGACGGGCTCGCACCGCGCAGGAGCGGCGGCGGGTTCTTCTACCTGATGGGCTGGCTCGCGGTGCTGGGCGGCGCCATCGCGGTCGCG
>CALNBU010000554.1 GCA_937875615.1 uncultured Archangium sp. | reverse complement strand
GTGGCTATCTCCGAGACCTACGGCGGCGGGGGGTTTTGCCGTCAGTAGGTCTCGGAGATAGCCACGGTGAAGGTGACGCCCTTGTCAGCGGGGTCGGTGACATGGAGGGCCCGGGCGCCGGGGGGCACGTCCGACACCCACAGGGCGCCGGCGGTGGAAATGTCATGGGAGGTGGCGGTGGCCCACGAGCCAGCGGCGTCGAGCCAGGAGAGGAACACGAGGGAGAGCCCGGAGAAGGTGACGGCCACTCGGCGCGCGGTGTGCGGGAGCGGTACGCCGGCGGTTGACCCGTCTGGCGGCGCTGGGTCCGTCGTCTCGTCGTGCGCCAGCAGGGTGGCGATGCGCGGCGCGGCGGTGAGCTGCACGCCTTCGCGGGGACGCGTGAAGGTGATGAGGTGCCAGCACGCCCGCGCGCCGCCGTCGACGATGTGGAAGGCGACGGCGCGCCCGAAGTCGTAGACGTGCGGGCCGACAACGTCGACTTCGTCGCCGTCGTGCGTGCGGAGGCGGACCGGGTAACGGCCGGGGCGTTCGACGCCGGGCAGGGACGCCGCGCGGGGCACCAGGGCGAAGGCCAGCCCTTCGCCGGCGTGCTCGACGCGGCCGGCGGCGTCGCAGGTGAGGTCGGCGGTGCGCACGCTCACCAACTCCAGGAGTTGATGGCGTTGAAGACCTGCCCGGCGGTGCTGTTCAGCATGCCCCACACACTCAACACGTCGGTGACGGTCTGCGACGTGCCAGCCGGCGGGGTGTAGTTGTTGCTCGTGGGCTGCGGCGCGGGGGTGGGCGGCGGCGTGTAGGCGTACTGGGGCGGTGCGTTGGCGGGCTGTCCGGTGGCGAGGTTGACGAGCTGCGACTCAAGGCGCCGCCGGTTGGCGAAGACGACGGCGGCGGTGACGGCGGCGGCGGTGCCGATGAGCAGCGTACCGGCGAGGACTTTTTCAGTGGTGGTCATGGCTACCTGCGGTTGGTGGTGGTGTTGGTGGCGCCGCCACCGATGAAGCCTTGGCTCGCGGTGCTAACCGTCGTCGTCGGTGGCGGCGAGGTGGGCACGATGGCCAGTTGGGTGGTGGACTTCTCCACGACCTCCGGCGCGGCGGCGGCGGCGGTGACAGCGGCGGGGGCTGGTGCGGCGGCGGGAATGACGCCGGTGTCGGGGTCCGCGCCGATGCTGAAGCGGTAGGCGCGCAGCGTGACGGTGGGCGCGCCGGCGGCGAGCGCGTCTTCCACGGCCTCCTCGGCGGGCGTCAGCTTGACGGGCCACAACGCTGCGGGGTGGTTGTAGACATGCACGTTGGCGGTGGAGGTGGTGTTGACGCCGGTAACGAGTGCTTCGCCCGATTCGGGGTCAATGACGCTGCGGAAGGGGGCGCCGCGGTCCGCTTCGGTGGCGGCGGGGAAGAGGTGTTTGAAGTCCTGCCAGCTCAGTGCGGCTGCTGCGCGGTAGCGTCGGCCGTCGGCGGTGCCGATGCTGCGCGGAGACGCGCATGCGAAGAGACCGCGCGAGGGTCGGAGGACCTGCCAGGGCCATGGCGCGGCGAGGAGGGCGCCGGCAGTAGACTTCTCGGTCCACAGGGGAAGCTCGGGGCCCTGGTCCCGCTTGCCGGCGGCGTAGCGCCACGCGGCGTCACTGAGCCACGGGGTAAGTCCGTGGAAGGCGAGGACGGCATAGCCGCCGACGTACTCGGCATCCCATTGGTGCCCGCTGCCGAGCTGCACAAGGAAGTCGCGCAGGGCCTTCACGCGGAGGTCGTAAGCCGCTTCGTCAGCGGCGGGGCGGTGGGGCTCTGGGAACCAGTCGCGGGGGTAGACGGCGCCGCGAATGTCGCGGTGGCCGTCGGCCTGCTTCCAGTCGGTGATGACTTTGCCGTCGCGCACCACGCGACCGGGCAAACCCAACTCGTGAGAGCCAAAGGGCGTCAGTCCGGTGTCGCGGATGTTCTGCACGTCGAAGGCGAGCCAGTCCAAGAAGCCCTTGTCAGCGGGCCGCTCGGCGCCGCCATGGGGCCACCACAGGGATAAGGTCTGTGTCTTGTCCTCCGGCGTGCGGACTTCGACGGTGTCCGGGAGCTGGTCGTAGGCGTTGCCGTCGCGCAGCTCCCACCAGGTCAGCGGCGAGGGCATGCCGGGGTGGCCGTAGTAGAGGTGAGGCTGTTGGTCGCGGCTGAACACGAGTCGTTGGGACTCGGAAATCTGGGCGTCTTCAACACCACGCCGCCACAGCTCTTGCGCCTCCTTCGCCTTCCGCGCGTTTCGTAGCGTGGCTACCTCGCGTTGGAGGTGGAGCCAGTCGCCGGCCTTCACGGCGGTAACAATGCCGTCGATGATGACGGTGACGAGAATGACGGCCACCACGATGATGGCGGCAGCAACGAGCCCCCAGGGGCCGGCGAGTGCGCCGGCGCCCAGCACGCCCATCATGACGAGCGCGACGACGGCGGTGACGCCGGCGGCGACGTAGGGCAGCACCAGGCGCGTGGATTCGTTCTGAGCGAGCAGCTTTCCGAGGGCTTCACCGGCCATCTGTCCGAGGCCTAGGAGACCGCCGACGCCAGCCCCGCCGGGTGTCTGCGTGTTGCGTGTGAGTTGGGAGGGCTGCGGCGGCGCGGTGGGCGTCGCCGGTAGGGGTGGCGCAGTCGGCGCCGGGAGAGGTGGCGGCGCGGGCTGTGGTTGCGGCTGAGGTGGTGGGGCGACGGGGGGCAACGCGCGTGCGAAGGCATGCACGGCGAGGCCCGCGGCGGCGGCACCAACAGCGACGGGGAGGAGCCA
>CALNBU010000553.1 GCA_937875615.1 uncultured Archangium sp. | reverse complement strand
CTGAGCCGCCGCCCACCGCGCCACCACCTGAGCCGCCACCCACCGCGCCACCGCCTGAGCCGCCGCCCACCGCGCCTCCGCCTGAGCCGCCACCCACCGCGCCACCGCCTGCACCGCCGCCCACCGTGCTGCCACCACCGGTTCCACCATCGGTCGTGGGCTCAGGCGGACAGGCCATGAGGAAGAGGAGCGCGGCTGACACACAGACACTGCGAAGTGACGGGAGTGCTCTCATGTGGCGAAGGGGACCGCACACGCAGCGCAGCGTCAAGTGCCGGCTTGTCGATTGCAAATCAGTGGGGCCCTGCCTACAGGCGCACCGCACATGACGCAGCTCATCACCTTCGATGGACAGCCGCTCAAAATCGAACAGGTCGCCACGCTCTCTCGTCGAGCCTCTCCTCCGACGTCCGCTTCCTGACGCGCATCGAGACCGGCTCCGCGCACGTCGCCCGCACGCTCGCGCAGAAGGGCGTCATCTACGGCGTCACCACCGGCTACGGAGACTCGGTGACGGTGGGCGTTCCCCCCGAGTTGGTGCCGGAGCTGCCGCGCCACCTCTACACGTACCACGGCGTCGGGCTGGGCCAGATCTTCGGCCCCGAGGAGACGCGCGCCATCCTCGCCGCGAGGCTGCAGTCCCTGGTGCAGGGCTTCTCCGGCGTGTCGCTGCCGCTGCTGCGACAACTGGAGCGGCTGCTGACCGAGGACCTGCTCCCGGTGATTCCGCAGGAGGGCTCGGTGGGCGCCAGCGGAGACCTCACCCCGCTCTCCTACGTCGCCGCGGTGTTGTGCGGCGAACGCGAGGTGCTCGTCGACGGGGTCCGGCGCCCCACCGCCGAGGTCTTCGCCGAGCGGGGCATCGCGCCCATCCGGCTCCTGCCCAAAGAGGGCCTGGCCATCATGAACGGCACCGCGGTGATGACCGGCCTCGCGTGCCTCGCGCACGAGCGCGCCGCCGCGCTCTCCAGGTTCTCCGCGCACCTCACCGCGCTGGCCTCGGCGGCGATGGGAGGAAACCCGCACCACTTCGACGCGCTGCTGCACTCGGCCAAGCCGCATGAAGGGCAACAGCGCGCGGCGAGCTGGATCCGCGAAGATCTCCAGGGCTCCGAGCACACGGAGTCACGCCTGCAAGACCGCTACTCGGTGCGCTGCGCGCCCCACGTCATCGGCGTGGCGGAAGACGCGCTCCCCTTCCTGCGCTCGCTCATCGAGAACGAGCTCAACAGCGCCAACGACAACCCGCTCATCGACCCCGAGAGCGGCAAGGTGATGCACGGCGGGCACTTCTACGGTGGCCACGTCGCCCTGGCCATGGACACGCTCAAGAACGTGGTCGCCAACCTGGCGGACCTCATGGACCGCCAGCTCGCCCTGCTGGTCGACACCCGCTTCAACCACGGCCTGCCGTCGAACCTCACCGGCGCCACCGGCACCCAGGCCGCGGTGAGCCACGGCCTCAAGGCGCTGCAGATCTCCTCCTCGGCGTGGACCGCGGAGGCGCTCAAGAACACCATGCCGGCGTCGGTCTTCTCGCGCAGCACCGAGTGCCACAACCAGGACAAGGTGAGCCTCGGGACCATCGCCGCGCGCGACGCGCTGCGGGTGCTGGAGCTGACCGAGCAGGTGGCCGCCGCTCACGCCTTCGCGACGCACCAGGCGGTGTGGCTCAAGCAGCGCTCTGGCGCGAAGCTGCCCGAGAAGGTGGCCAGCTTCGCCAGCGCGCTCGAGCTCAAGCCGCTCATCGAAGACCGCGCCCTCGAGCCGGAGCTCCGCGCGCTGCTGAGCCGGATGCGCACCTTCTCGCTCCCGGGCATGCTGTAGCCGCCCGCGATGCTGCTGACGGGGCTGCTGCTCTCGCTGTGCGGTCAGATTCAGCCCGACGCCACCGGCGCGCGCCTCGTCGGAGACGACGCACCCATCGAGATCCTGCTCACGCCGTATCCATCCGTGCGGCAGCTCGAAGCAGAGCTGGCGGAGCTGACGCGGCTGCGCGTCTCCATCCGGCTGCCGGTGACCCTGCTGGTCATCGGCGCGACCTCCACGCTGATCGGCACCGGCATCCTGCTCTCGGCCATCATCACCAGCAGACTGTTCGCGCTGCCGCTGGGCATCCTGGGCCTGGTCGCCGTCGGCCTGGGCATGCCGCTGGGCATCCTGGCCATCTGGATGCTCGCCGACAGGGTGGAGCAACGCCTGAGGCGCAACGCGGCGGCGAACGAGCTGCGCGAACAACTGGAGCAGGTGCGACGGCAGCGCTCCGGGCTGGGCCCGCCGTCGCTGACCACCGTGGCCACCTTCTGACTACGCGCGCCGGAAGATGAGCGAGGTGTTGATGCCGCCGAAGGCGAAGTTGTTGGTCATCACGAACTCGGTGTCCAGCGCGCGGCCGCCGCCCCTGACGTAGTCGAGCGCGCCGCAGGCCGGGTCCACTGACTCCAGGTTCACGGTGGGCGCGAACCACTTCTCGCGCTGCATCTCGAAGGTCATCCACGCCTCCAGCGAGCCGCAGGCGCCCAGGGTGTGCCCCATGTACGACTTGAGCGACGACACCGGCACCCGGTCGCCGAAGACCGCGTGCGTGGCCTGCGACTCGGCGATGTCGCCGTTCGACGTGGCGGTGCCGTGGGCGTTGACGTAGCCGATGTCCGAAGGCGAGAGCTGCGCGTCGTCCAGCGCCGCGCGCATGGCCTGCGCCTGGGTGGCGCTGTTGGGGTTGGTGACGTGGGTGCCGTCGCTGTTGGTGGCGAAGCCCACCAGCTCCGCGAGGATGCGGGCCCCGCGCGCCTTCGCGTGCTCGTACTCCTCGAGCAGCAGCATGCAGGCCCCTTCTCCCAGCACCAGCCCGTCGCGCTTCACGTCGAAGGGCCGCGGCGTCTTCTCGGGTGTCTCGTTGCTGGTGCTGGTGGCGAACAGGGTGTCGAAGACGGCCACCTGCGCCACGTCCCACTCCTCGGCGCCGCCGGCCAGCATCGCCACCTGCGCGCCGCTGCGGATGGCCTCGTAGGCGTAGCCGATGCCCTGGCTCCCGGAGGTGCACGCCGACGAGGTGGTGATGATGCGCCCGGTGATGCCGAAGAAGACACCCACGTTCACCGGCGCGGTGTGCGCCATCACCTTGATGTACGTGGTGGAGGTGATGCCCGCGGTCGTCTTCTGCGTCATCAACCGGCCGAAGTCGGTGATGGGCGAGAGCGAACCCATGCAGCTCCCGCAGCTGATGCCCAGGCGGCCGCTCTTCACCAGCGGGTCACCCAGCAGCCCCGCCTGCTGCAGCGCCAGCTCCGAGGCCCGCGCCGCCATCACCGCCACCTTCCCCATGCTGCGCGTCGACTTGCGGTTGTAGACCTTCTCGTCGAGCTCGAACGGCGCCACGAGACAGCCCAGCCGGGTCAGCATCCCCTCGTACTCGCCGAGGGCCGGCACCACCTGCACCGCGGTGGTGAGCGACTGGAGCTTGCCGAAGACCGCCGGCCAGTCGTGGCCCAGCGGTGACAGCGCGCCCACTCCGGTGACGACGACACGCTTCATCCCATGCCTCCGTTGACGGAAATCACCTGCCGGGTGACGTACGCGGCGCCCGGAGAAAGCAGGAACGACACCACCGCCGCCACCTCCTCCGGCTTGCCGACGCGCCGCGCGGGGATCAACTCCAGCGCGTGCTCCAGCACCTCGGGAGACACCATCTCGGTGTCGATGAGCCCCGGCGCCACGCAGTTGACGGTGATGTCGCGCCGCGCGAGCTCCACCGCCAGCGCCTTGGTAGCGCCGATGATGCCTGCCTTGGCCGCCGAGTAGTTCACCTGCCCGCGGTTCCCCAGCACGCCGGACACCGACGAGAGCGTCACGATGCGGCCCGGCTTCCGGCGCTGCACCATCGGCATCACCAGCGGCTGCAGCACGTTGTAGATGGAGTCGAGGTTGGTGTGGATGACCTGGTCCCAGTCTTCGCCGGTCATCGCGGGGAAGGCGGTGTCACGCGCGATGCCCGCGTTGCACACCACCCCATAGTACGCGCCGTGGGCCTGCACGTCGCGCTCCAGCGCGGCGCGCGCGGCGTCTCTGTCGGCGACGTCGAAGGTCAGCAGGCGCGAGGCGCGGCCCAGCGCGGCGATGTCCTGCTGCACCGCGTGGGCCTCGTCGACCCGGCTGCGGCAGTGCACCACCACGTCGAAGCCGTCTCGCGCGGCGCGCAGCGCGATGGCGCGACCGATGCCTCGACTCGAGCCGGTCACCAGCACGGTGTCAGTCACATCAGCTCCTTCAGGTACGCCGAGACGTCCGGCGGTTGAAAGACGTTGAGGTTGGCGGTGGCCACGGGCTCGCCATCCATGAAGAGCGTGCAGTTGAACACCGCCAGGCCCTGCTCGCTGACGATCTCCTGCACCGCGTTGATCTCCAGCCGCGCCCCGACGGGGAAGAAGGGTACGCGACACTCGTAGCGGCGCGACCCCAGGAGGAACCCCACCTGCACCGCCTCGCCGCGGCTCAGGCGCAGCAGCCCGCCCCACACCCCGATGCTCTGCGCCATCAGCTCGGCGCCCACCCACCCCGGCCAGCCCTCCTCCGTCACGAAGAGCGCCTCGCGGCGCACCAGCGCGGAGACCCGCACGTGCTCCGGCGAGTCCTCCAGCAGCGCATCGATCAGCAACATGGGCGGCCGGTGCGGCAACAACTCCGAGACCGGTCCAGAAAAGGACTTCGTCATGTCGGCTCAGTCACGTACCAGCACCAGCGCCGCATTGCTGCCCCCGAATGCGAACGAATTGCTGAGCACCGCCCGCGGCGCGGCGCGCTCACCGACCTGCGCCAGGCGGATGCCCGGCAGCGCCTCGTCGCGCGCCCCGTCGAACCAGTGCGGCGGCAACCGCCCGGCCCCGTCGGTCAACGTGAGGTACGAGAGCGCCGCCTCCAGCGCCCCCGCCGCGCCCAGCGTGTGGCCGGTGAGCGGCTTGGTGGAGCTGCAGGGCACCTCGAGGCCCAGCACCGCGTCGACCGCGCGGCTCTCCATGGCGTCGTTGAGCGGCGTGGCCGTGCCGTGGAGGTTGACGTAGTCGACGCCCGCCCGCTGCGCGCGCGCCAGCGCCTGTCGCATGGCGGCGACGGCGCCCTTCCCTTCCGGGTCCGGCGCGGAAAGGTGGTGGGCGTCAGACGACTCACCCCAACCCGCCAGCCGCACCCCGGTGTCTTCGCGGGTCATCACGAAGAGCGCCGCGGCCTCGCCGATGTTGATGCCGTTGCGGTGGCGGCTCATGGGGTTGCAGCGGCCGTCGCTCACTGACTCCAACGCGCTGAAGCCCGCGATGGTGAAGCGACAGAGCGAGTCGACGCCCCCGGTGATGACCGCGTCGACCAGCCCCGCCTCCAACCAGCGCGCCGCCGACGCCATCGCCTTCGCCGACGAGCTGCACGCGGTGCTGATGACGGCGGTGGGCCCCGAGGTGCCGAGCTGTCTCGCCACGAAGCGCGCCGGAGAGCCGAGCTCCTGCTTGAGGTACGTGTAGCCGGCGGGGCGCGCGCCGGTCTTCACGTAGGCGTCGATGGCCAGCTCCGACTCGCCGATGCCCGAGGTGCTGGTGCCCAGCACCACGCCCACGCGCGCGCGACCGAAGCGCTCGACCAACGCGGCCAGGGGCAGCTGCGCCATGGCCATCGCCAGCAGCGCGTTGTTGCGGCTGCGGAGCGCCTCCGGCACGTCGGCGAGCGCGGGCACCTCGCCCGGCACCCGGCCCAGCGCCAGCGGCCGCTGCGCAGAGAAGAAGTCGCTCACCTGAACCCCGCCCACCGCCGGCGCGAAGAGCGCCTCGCGGACCTCCGCCGCATCGCGGCCCAGCGCGCACACCACCGCGGGCTCCGACAAGAAGGCGCTCACGCGTCCACCGACTCGATCTCCAGCACGTAGCCGAAGCGGTGCTGGGTCAACACCACCCGCCGGTGCCCTGCGTCCCAGGTGACGGTGGCGAAGGGCTCACCGCCCAGCGACAACTCCCGACGGCCCTCGCGCTCCGTCAGGGCGAAGCCCTCGGGCAACCCGGCGCGCACCGCGTCCTCCGGCCAGAAGGCCAGCTCGATGTCGGTGATGATGCGCTCCGCGGTCACCGCCTGAGGCACGAAGGCCGAGGCCTTGCGGGTGAAGCGCTCGCCGTCCCAGGTGAGGCTCCCCAGCGTCTGGCCGGCGCCCAGCAGCGCCACCCGCACCGCCGACGCGTCGACCTCCAGCAGCGCGTCGAAGCTCTGGCGCGCGCCCTCGCGGACCAGGGTGATGCGCTGGCTGAGCGACACCTCGCGCCCCAGGCTGGCCGGCGTCAGCCGCAGCACGAACGGCGGCGGCTCCGGCGCGGGCCGGGGAGCGGTCACGCAGGCGGTCAGCGCCAGCGCACTCAGGAACGCGGCGCGCAAATCTCCTCCAGGACCGACACGCGGCGGGGCTCGGCCACGTAGGGGTTCTTCTCGTTCCACGCGTAGCCCGCGAGGATGGCGCAGACGCACCGGCGGATCTCCGGGTCTGGCGTGGGGTGGAAGATGATGTTCTGGAAGCCGCCGCGGTACCAGGCCTCGACGAAGGCGCGGAAGGTGTCGACGCCCTTCTTGAGCGGCTTGCTGTACTCGCGCTCCCAATCGACCGGCTGCCCGTCGAGCTGCTTCACCGCGCACTTCACCGCGAGGTGGGAGGACGTCATGGCGATGGTGACGCCCGATGAGAACACCGGGTCGAGGAACTCGCCCGCGTTGCCGAGCAACGCATAGCCGGGGCCACAGAGGCGCTTCACGTTCGAGGCGTAGCCGCGCAGGGTCCGGGCCGGGGTGTCCCACACCGCGTTCGACAGCACGGCCTTCGTCTCGGGGTCTTCGTCGATGAGCGCGCGCAGCTTCTCGGTCTCGGTGCCCTGGTAGCGGTCGAGGTACTCCGCCGCCGCCACCACGCCCACCGACATGCGCCCATCGGAGAAGGGGATGAGCCAGTACCAGACGTCTGGGCGCACCGGGTGCACCACGATGCGGATCTTGTCGCGGTCGAAGTTGTCCGCGCGGCCGATGTTGTCCTGGACGTGGGTGAAGAAGGCCTGGCGCACCGGGAAGTTCGACGGCAGCTCGAGGTCGAGGAGCCGGGGCAACAGCCGGGCGAAGCCGCTGGCGTCGAGGATCAGCTTCGTCTCCACCCGGAACACCTCGCCCGACTCCAGGTTCTTCACCGTGAGGCTCGGCGCGTCGCCCACCTCGACCGCCTGCACCTCGTGGCGGAAGCGCACGTCGGCGCCCTGCCTGGCGGCGGCGTCGGCCAGCACCTTGTCGAAGCGACCGCGCTGCACCTGGTAGGTGGTGCCCCAGCCCTCGCCGAACTTGTCGCGGAAGTCGAAGTCGGTGCGGCGCCCGCCCCAGGTGAAGTTCGCGCCGTTCTTGAACTGGAAGCCGGCCTGCACCACGTCGCGGAGCATCCCCGCCTCTTCGACGTAGGTCATGATCTGCGGGAGCATGCTCTCGCCGATGGAGAAGCGGGGGAACGTCTCTCGCTCCAGCACGAGCACCTGACGACCCTGGCGACGAAGCATGCCGGCGGCGATGGAGCCGGACGGCCCGGCCCCGGTGATGACCACGTCTGCTCTCTCAACGCGCATGGGGGACCCCTGTAGAAGAATCGACGGCAGCCCATACACAAGCCGCGTGAAATCGTCCAAGCGTAGCGTAGCGTCGGGGCGATGCTCCCCGTGCTTCTCGCGCTGTCCCTCGCCCAGACCCCCACCACCTACGAGCTGAAGTGGGACCCCCGGGTGGACCTCCCGGTGACGGCGACCCTCGGCGTGGCGTGGCTGGTCTCGGAGTTCGCGGTCAAGCGGCAGCTGTCGCCGGCCGACTGCCGCTGGTGCGCCACCAACGACTTCGACAACGGCGTGCGCGGGCTCTTCGTGCCGTCGCTCTCTCCCAGCGCCTCGGGCCTCTCCGGGCCGGACATGGCCAGCAACATCATCGGCTTCGCCGCCTTGCCGGTGGCCATGTTGGGCCTCAACGCCCTCATCGGCGGCCGCGACGAGGCCTGGTGGAAGCGGTTCCTCATCGACACCGTGCTGGTGCTGGAGGCCACCTTCGCGGCCATCAACGTCAACCAGTTGGTGAAGTTCACCGTGGGCCGCGCCCGCCCCTACACGGTGGGCGCCGACGAGGCGCTGCTCGCCGAGCGGCACCCCGAAGACCACAACCTCTCGTTCTTCAGCGGCCACGCCACCTTCGTCTTCGCGCTCGCCACCTCGGCGGCCACCGTGGCCACGCTGCGCGGGTACCGCCACGCCTGGCTGCTGTGGGTGGTGGGGCAACCGCTGGCCGCCGCCACGGCGCTCCTCCGCCTCGCGGCCGACAAGCACTGGGCCTCGGACGTCATCCTCGGCACCCTGTTCGGACAGGCGGTGGGCGTGCTGATGCCCACCCTGCTGCACGGTCGGGTGGGGCCGGTGGAGCTGCAGGCCGCGCCCATGCCGAACGGGCTGGCAGTGAGCGGCCGGTTCTGACAAGTGGCCGACGTGCTCGTGTTGAAGCGTCTGCCCCTCTTCCTCTCGGTCTTCGTGGCTCAGCTGGTCATCGACCAGTGGACCAAGCAGCTCGCCACCGCTCACCTCAAGGGCATGCCCCGCCAGTCGTGGCTGAGCGACACCTTCAGGCTGGAGTACGCGACCAACGAGGGCGCGTTTCTCTCGCTGGGCGCCAACCTCCCGCCGACGCTGCGCTACTGGCTTTTGACCATCGGCGTGGGGCTGCTGCTGCTGGGCCTCGCCATCTACGCGCTGGTCAGCAAGCAGCTGGTCACCATGGAGGTGGCCGGCTACGCCTTCATCGCCTCCGGCGGCTTCTCCAACTGGGTCGACCGCGCGCGCTTCGGCGGCAGCGTGGTGGACTTCATGAACATGGGCCTCGGGAGCCTCCGCACCGGGGTGTTCAACGTGGCGGACCTGTCCATCATCGCCGGCATCGTGCTGATGTTCCTCCACGGCTGGCAGCTCGAGCGGAAGAAGAAGCAGCAGGCCGCCGCGGCGCCGAAGGCCTGACGGCCACGCAGATTCTTCGCGCGCCGGGGGCCGGGGCGCAGACCCTGCGACTCAGGGTTCGAGCAGGTCGGCCAGCGCCTCCAGGGCGTCGACGGTGGTGAAGACCCCCACCACCCGCTCCTTCTCCAGGACCACCGCGCAGCCGTACTTGTGCTCGGCCATCTGCGCCGCCACCTTGCGGAGCGTGGAGCGCCGCCCCACGGTGAAGACGTCTTCGCTCATCGCCTCGCTGACGGAGATCTTCGCCGCGTCCACCCGCGGGAGCCCGCTCACCACCGCCACGTCGCGCTGAGACAACACCCCCACCAGCCGGCCCCGGTAGAGCACCGGGAGGTGGCGGATGGCGTGCTCCGCCATCAGCGCCCCCGCCACCGACAGCGGCTGGTCTCTGCCGATGGTGTACGGAGATTCGGTCATGAACTGGTCGATGATGGGCTCGCTCATGTCCGTGGACAGAGCAAGAAGTCGGCCAGCGCACGGCTCACCGGCGCAGCAGATCGATGCGCAGGGCCTCGGCGGCGAACTGGCTCATGCGCGCCACCAGCGTGGCGAGGGCGTCGTGCAGCGGTCTGCCGGCGAGGTTGCAGGCCTCCTCCACCTTCGCCTTGCAGCTCAAGTCACCGCACACCCACACCCCCACGCGCTTCTTGTTGGAGGCGGTGGCCGTCAGCATCGCCACGCCGCCTGCGCCGGCGCTCGAGTGGCACCACGCGCACAGCTGCGGCACCTGACCACCGCCGCCGTTGGTGTCGAAGACGACGCCGGTGGGGTGGCCCTCCGCCGGCGCGAACACGAGGTACAGCCGCCCGCCCGAAGGGTGCGCCCACGCGACGTAGTCGCGGAGGATGATGGGGAACTTCAGGTCTGCCGGCAGCTCGACGTGCTTGCGGTCGCGCGTGCGGAAGCTCTCGAGCAGCGCCTTCTCGTCGTCCAGCTTGAACATGGTCACATCTTTCCAGACGGAGCCACGCGCTGACTACGCTGGCGCGTGGCGCCCACGCAGGCTCAGCTCCGGCCCCGGCGAAGCGCTGCGGGCGTGGCGCCGAACTCCGCGCGGAAGCACCGCGTGAGGTGGCTCTGGTCGGAGAAACCGGTCTCCATCGCGATGTCCGAGATGGTCGACGCGGTGGTCATCACCAGCGCGCGCGCGCGATCGAGCCGACGCTCACGCACCCACGACTGCGGCGTCTTCCCGAAGGTGGCGCGGAAGGTGCGCGTGAAGTGGTGTTCACCGAGGTGTACCAGCGCGGCGAGGTGCTCCACGCGGAGTGACCCGTCGAGGTGTTCATCGACGTAGCCCTCGAGCCGCCGGCGCTCTTCATCACCAAACGCGCGATCGTTCCCGCCGCGCTCGACCTCGACGTAGCGACGCAGCACGTGCAGCGCGATGCGCTCCCCCAACGCCTTCGTCCCCCGCTGTGCGCCCAGCAACTGTGGCGTCGCCAGCTCCCGCTGAAGTTCGAGGCCCAGCTCCGCGAGCTGATGGTCAGGCGCCCACGGGAGCGCGAGCGGCCTCAGCTTCGGCGTGCCGCCCAGCGACTCGCGCACCACGTCGTCGAGATACCCGGGGTGCACCGCGAGGTTCAACACCTCGACCGCCCCCACCCAGGACCAGCGCATCGGCACCGCCATCGGGTTGACCAGCACGTCACCGGGGCCCAGCCGGAACTCCTGGACGGAGTCGTTCATCATCCGACAGATCGACGCGCCGCCGCGCAGACACACCAGCGCGTGGAAGACATCGAGCGTCACCGGGTCACGCTGCTCGTGCGCGTCGAAGCGGAAGCCGTGCACGCCGACCTGCCTGGTGGTCGCCGCCGGCCCCTCCAGCCACGCCGCGTAGTTGCCCGTGCTGCGCGCGAGGTCATCGAGACGAGTGAGACGCATGCGCCGCACTGTACCGCCGCGCTTCGGTGGCGCGGCGCGTCGTCCCAAACATTCCAGACAGGGGCCGCGCCCGTTCAAGACGGTCTTCCACCACCTCTCTACCGTTCGTGGTCGCGATGGCCTCCATCTACGAGCTCGGACTCGACAAGAACGACGCGAACTTCGTGGCCCTGACACCGCTCACGTTCCTCTCACGCGCGGCGCAGGTGCACCCGGAACGAATCGCCATCATCCATGGCGACCTTCGGCAGACGTGGCGTGAGACCGACGCCCGGTGCCGCCGACTCGCGAGCGCGCTGCGCAAGCACGGCATCGGCCACGGAGACACCGTCGCGGCGCTGATGCCCAACGTGCCCGCCCTCATCGAGGCGCACTTCGGGGTGCCGATGAGCGGCGCGGTGCTCAACGCGCTCAACACCCGCCTCGACGCCGAGGGCATCTCGTTCATGCTCGCCCACGGAGAGGCGAAGGCGCTGTTGGTCGACCGCGAGTTCTCCGCGGTCGCCCAGGCCGCGGTCGACCGCCTGGGCCGGGAGCTTCTGCTCATCGACGTCGACGCGCCGGAGCTCGCGCTGCCCGCCGTCTCCTGGCGCTCGTACGAGGCGCTGCTGGCCGAGGGTGACCCGACGTTCACCGCCGCGCCCGCCGACGAGTGGGACGCCATCTGCCTCAACTACACCTCCGGGACGACCGGCGACCCGAAGGGGGTCGTGTACCACCATCGCGGCGCGTACCTGAACGCGGTCTCCAACGTCCTCGAGTGGGACCTCCCGAAGCACCCCGTCTATCTCTGGACGCTGCCGCTCTTTCACTGCAACGGCTGGTGCTTCGCGTGGACCATCGCGGCGCGCGCGGGCACCAACGTGTGCCTGCGCCGAGTCGACCCGAAGACGGTGTTCGACCTCATCCGCGCGCACCGCGTCACCCACTACTGCGGCGCGCCGGTGGTGCACTCCATGCTCATCAACGCGCGGGAGCACGCGGAGGGCATCGCGCACCGCGTGTCGGCGATGGTGGCGGGCGCGGCGCCGCCGGCGTCCATGCTCGAGCGGATGGCGGAGCTCGGCTTCGACCTGACGCACGTCTACGGCCTCACCGAGGTCTACGGACCCGCGGCGGTCTGTGAGCGGCGCGAGGGCTGGAGCGCCCTGCCGCTCTCCGAGCGGGCCCGGCTCAACGCGCAGCAGGGCGTGCGCTACCACCTGCAGGAGGCCATCGCGGTGATGGACCCATCGACGGTGCCCGCCGATGGCGAGACGATGGGCGAGGTGATGTTCCGCGGGAACATCACCATGAAGGGGTACCTCAAGAACCCCACCGCCACGCGCGCGGCGTTCGACGGAGGCTGGTTCCACACCGGAGATCTCGGCGTCGTCTCGCCCGACGGCTACGTGAAGCTCAAGGACCGCAGCAAGGACATCATCATCTCCGGCGGAGAGAACATCTCGAGCCTCGAGGTCGAAGACGTCCTCTACCGGCACCCCGCCGTGCTCGCCGCCGCGGTCGTCGCACAACCCGACCCCAGGTGGGGCGAGACACCGTGCGCCTTCGTCGAGCTGCGGCCTGACGCAGACCTGACCGCCGAGGCGCTCATCGCGTTCTGCCGGGAGCGCCTGCCGGGCTTCAAGGTGCCGCGCGCGGTGAACTTCGGGCCGCTCCCCAGGACCTCGACCGGAAAGATCCAGAAGTTCGAGCTGCGCGCCCGCGCCGGCTCCTCACGCGCCATCGACAGCTGAAGCACCCACCCCCAACCAGGAGCACCCCATGTCTGAATTTGGCCTCATCGACATCACCGAGAAAGACGAAATCTTCACCATCGAGATCGGCGGCCTCGACGGCAAGACGCACAACAGCCTCTCGAAGGTCTTCCGCATCGCCCATGAATCCGACTGCCGCGTCGTGGTCGTCACCGGCAAGGGCAAGAGCTTCATCGCGCCCGAGAAGTACGACTTCGAGTGGGTGAAGAAGCTCGGCATCTACAAGGACATGCTGCAGATCTTCAAAGAGGCCGAAGACATCATTCGCGACGAGATCAACTGCGAGAAGGTGACCATCGCCAAGGTCTACGCGCCGGGCGCGCACTCCATGGGCGCCTCCATCGCGCTCGCCTGCGACTTCGTCTACGCCAGCGAAGACGCGACCTTCAGCGACCCGCACATGTCGGGCTTCGGGGTGCCTCCCGGCGACGGCGGCGCGCTCCTGTGGCCGGCGCGCATCGGCCTGAGCCGCGCGCGTGAGTTCCTGATGACCGACCGCATGGCCACCGCGAAGGAGGCGTACGACATCGGGCTCATCAACAAGGTCGCGCCGGTCGACCAGCTCGACGCGGAGGTCGACAAGCTCATCAAGAAGCTCCTCTCGTACGATGCGCTGGGGCTCAAGATGACCAAGAAGTGGCTCAACAACTACCTGCAGCAGAACATGGCCATCGTCGGCATGGGCTCGCTCTTCGCCGAGGGCATGGTGCTCGCCAGCGGCAACTTCGCGCAGAAGACCGAGGCCTACGGCAAACAGCTCGAGTCCGAAGGCAAGCGCAGCCCGAACCAGAAGTGACCGGACGGCGCCGCGCTCAACCGCGCACGAGGTAGCGCACGGTGTCCAGCACCACGCCTTCACCGTCGCGCACCTCCAGCACGTGCGGCCCCGGCGTCGCGGGGATTCTGCCGGTGAAGGGCGCCGACAGCTCCAGGGCGGGCGCCCCGTCGAGGTACACGTGCAGCCGGCCCAGCGTCGGCGCCGCGCGCACGCGCACCGGAATCGACTGGTCGGCGAGGGGGAGATCCGCCAACAGCAGGAACTCGCCGCCCTTCACCGGCTGCAGCACCTTCGCGCCGTGGTCCTGGTCGTGCTTGCCCAGGCACGCCGCCGCCAACCAGGGCTCCGCGGCCAGGCCCTCGTTGCGGGCCCAGTCGTAGAAGTCGAGGCCGAGGTCGGTCATCCGCCCGGAGGCCGCCGCCAGGCGCAGACACTGCGCGCGCAGCGGCTCGCTCAACGACGCCGACAGCTCGCCGTGCATCGAGCAGGCCTGCTTCGGCGCGGTCTTGCCGATGAAGAGCTCCTCCATCGCCGCGGGACACGACGGCCCCGCGCGCTCGCCCGACAGCGGGCAGATGTGCACCGCGGTGAGGCCCCTGCGGTCGACCAGCTTCGCGGGCACCACGCCCGACATGGCCGCGCTCATCACCCGCTTGAAGACCGGCCCCGCCCCGGTGATGCCCGAGACCTGAATCATCGGCGTGCCGTCGAAGTTGCCGGCCCACACCGCCACCGTGCGCTCCTTCGTGTACCCGACGGTCCAGTTGTCGGAGTAGCCCTTCGACGTGCCGGTCTTCGCCGCCACCGGGAAGTCGAAGCGCAGCGCGTTGTCGAGGCCGAAGGCCCGGGCCCGGGCGGCGTTGTCGCTCAAGATGTGCGTCACCAGCGACACCGCGCCGGCGTCCGCGAAGCGGCGGGCGGCAAACTCCCGGGGGAGCGGCAGCTCGGTGCCGTCGGCGCGCAGGGCCCGGCGCACGGTGACCAGCGGCCTCAGCACCCCGCCGCGCGCGAAGCCCGCGTAGGCCCGCGCCGCCTCCCACAGGCTGACCTCGCCGTTGCCGAGCGCCAACCCCAGCCCGTAGTGGTCGGCGTCCTGGGTGAGCGAGTCGAAGCCGGCCGCGCGCAGCGTCCGCAACGTCGCGCTCACGCCCAGCTCCTCCGCCACCCGCACCGCGGGCACGTTGTAGGAGTTGGCCAACGCCTCGCGCGCGCGCACCGGCCCATGGAGCCGGCGGTCGTAGTTCTTCGGCGAATAGGCCCCCTTCGGCGCATCGAAGGAGAGGTCGAGGTCGGGAATGACGGTGGCCGGCGTGAAGCCGCGGGTGAAGGCCTCGGCGTACACGAAGGGCTTGAGCGCCGAGCCCGGCTGGCGCTTCATCTGGATTCCGTCGTTCTGCCCCTCGATGGCCACGTCGAAGAAGTCGGCGGAGCCCGCGTAGGCCAGCACCTCGCCGTTCGCGTTGTCGATCACCAGGGCCGCCGAGGAGCCCACCCGCCGGTCGACCAGCCGTGAGACCTCTGCGGAGATCTGCGCCTCCACCTGCGCCTGCAGTTGACCGTCGAGCGAGGTCTCGATGACCGCCGCCTCCTCCAGCCCCCAGTCCTTCAGGTGCGCGGAGACGTAGTTCACGAAGTGTGGCGCGAGGAAGACCGAGCGGAAGTGCGCGAGGTCGATGGGCTCGGCGCGCGCCACCGCCACCTCCTCCGGCGAGGCCAGCCCGGTGGCCAGCAACCGGTCGAGCACCCACGCGCGGCGCTCCGTCACCCGGGCCAACCGCCGGTAGGGATCATAGGCCGAGGGTCCGCGCGGCACCGACGCCAGCAGCGCCGCCTCGCCCAACGAGAGGTGCTCGGCCCGCTTCCCGAAGTACAGCTGCGAGGCCGCCTCGAGGCCGAAGGTGTTGTTCCCGAAGGGAATGCGGTTGAGGTACTGGGTCAGCACCTCGTCCTTGGAGAGGTGCGCCTCCAGCCGCAGCGCCCACAGCGCCTCCCTCGCCTTGCCGGAGAAGCTGCGCGGCCGCGGTCGGAGCGTGCGCGCGAGCTGCTGCGTGATGGTGGAGCCCCCGGCTACCACCCGTCCCGCCGCCAGGTTCTGCTTCGCCGCGCGCACCATCGCGGTGGGCGAGACGCCAAGGTGGGCCTCGAAGCGATGGTCCTCCGCGGCCAGGAACGCCGCGCGCACCTGCGCTGAGAGCTGCGCTGAGCGCAGCGGCGTGGCGCGCCCGTCATCGCGGCTGCGCAGCTCGCGCAGCAACACGCCGTTCCGGTCGACCACCTTGAGCGAGACGATGGGTTGGTAGTCGAGCAACCCCGGCGGGAGCGGCCGGCCGATGAAGACCGCCACCGGGGTCAGCAGCACCAGCAGGGCCAGCGCCGCGCGTCGACCGGGGAGCCAGCGCCGCAGCCTCGCCTGCGCTGGCCGCCCGGTGGCGCTCACTTCTGCGTCACCACCGAGGGCATCTCCACCACGAAGGTCCCGCCCTCGCTGCGCCCCCACACCTCCGGCTCGTACATCAGCTCACCGCGCGCGGGCTTGAGGATATACGTGCCCGGCGTGGTGGCGCGGGCCACGAAGCTCGCCACGTGGATGCCCGGCGGCAGGTGGTCGGCGAACACCACCACCCGGCTGTCGCGCAGCTCGATGTGGTTGAACGGGCTCCAGAACGAGTACGCCCAGGGGTTCTCGTCGTAGTCGCCCTCGGCGTTCCCCTCTTCTCCGTCTTCGTAGCTCTCCTCGTCGTAGCCCGGCTCCCGGCTCTCTTCGTCGGGGGCGCTGCCCTGCCGCGCGGTGGTGGCCAGCGAGGTGTCGACGGGCTCCAGGCCCGCGGGGAGCGGCACCTCGAAGGCGGCCCAGTGACGTTCCTGGTTGGTGGCCACGCGCACCCGCACCCGCACCAGGTCGCCCGCCGAGAACTTCAGCGCCTGACCGCCGCCGGCGAAGGGCTCGAACCAGCGCTGCACGAAGAGCCCGTTGTCGAGCGAGCTCATGGGCAGCTGCTTCGGCGCGTACCTGAGCAGCGCCGAGTAATACAGCACGCCGGTGCCCTCCTTCTTGAAGGTCAACTTCTGGTCGGCGCCGGCGGACTTCGCCAGCAGCTCCTTCATGGGCAGGGTCTTCACCTCGCTCTTCATCGACCGCCCCTGGAAGCCCTGGCTCATCAGCTCGCCGGCGCCCATCAGCAGCGAGGCCTTGAAGTCGGGCGTGTCCCGCTCCTTGGTGCGCAACACCTGGGTGAGGCCCATCAACGACCACGCCGCCTCCTGCGTGGAGCGCCACTGGCCGTCACCCGCGCGCACGCCGGTGAGGTACTTCGCCATCTTTCCCACGTAGGGGTGGTCGGGTGAGATGTCGGTCAACGCCTGCAGCACCACGCCGGTGGTGCGGGTGTCGGAGTTGAAGAGCGTGGCGTAGGTCGCGGAGTTGACCTCGGCGAAGGACACGCCCTTCGGCGACTCCCTGGCGTGGTTGAGCAGCTCCTGCAGCAGCGCGTTGGCCTGCTTGCGGTCGCCCTGGCCTACGTACATGGCGTTGGCCAGCAGCGCCTTCCCGAAGAGCGAGAGCTTGTCGCGGCGCGCGTAGAGCTCGGGGTAGCTCGACGCCCTCGGCTTCTTCATGCGGGCCAGCACGTAGGAGGCGAAGACGCGCGTCTCGTCGCCGCAGTACGGGCCCGACCAGCAGCTGCCGCAGTTGCCGCCCACCACGTCAGCCAGGTAGCGCGCCGCCTTGTCCAGGCTCTCTTTGGGCACCTCGAAGCCGACGTCCTTCGCGCGCGACAGGGTCATCGTCGCGTAGGCCGACACCCACGGGTCGTGGCACTGCGACGAGGGCCAGTAGCGGAAGCTGCCGTTGTCGTTCTGCATCGAGAGGATGCTCTTCACGGTGGCCGCGATGACGTCGTCGGGGTGGTGCTTGTCGGACACGTCGAGCGAGCCGTAGAGGTAGGTGCGGAACAACGCCGCCACCTCGTCGTCCTTCGCCGCCTTCTTCTTGTCGCGCGTGGGCCAGGCGAGGTTGAACTGCCCGGCGATCTCCCGCAGCGCGATGAAGGGCACCAGCCGCGAGCTCTGCTGCTCCAGACACCCGTAGGGGTACTCGATGAGCTGCTGGAACCCGGTGTCGAAGCCGACCAGCGACGTCGACGCCATGGTCACCGTCAACCCGCCGCGGTCTTCGTAGACCTCCTTCGGGGGCACGAGGCCCTCGACCCGCGCATCGGTGGTGTCGCCGTAGGTGGCCACCGCGTCGAGCTCCACCGGCAGCTCCACCGGAATCACCTGCTCGACGCCGTCGCTCACCCCCGCGCCCTTCGCGGTGAAGCGGAAGCGCGCGTCACCGAAGGTGGTGGCCTTGAAGGCGAAGCGCACCTCCTTCGGCGCGCCCTCGTTCACCACCACCTTCTGCTCGGCCGCCCCCGTCAACTGGGCCGCGCCGGTCACCGCGGCCGTCACCGTCACCTCGCCCGCCGAGCCGCCGTGCGCGTGCACCACCACGCCGGCCTCGAAGACGTCGCCCACCCGCGCGAAGCGCGGCAAGGCCGGGAGCGCCATCACCGGCTTGTTCACCCGGACGCTGGCCTCACCGCTGCCGAAGCGATCGCTCTGGGTCACCACCACCGCCATCAACCGGAACTCGGTGAGGTTGTCGGGCAACACGAAGGAGGTGCTGGCCACGCCGTCCTTCAGCTCCAGCGTGGGGCTGAACAGCACCGTGGTCTTGAAGTTGTTGCGGAACTCCGCGCCCTCGTCGCCGCCGCCACCGCCGCCCTGGTCTTCGCCCTTCTCGCCGTAGGCGCGCTTCTTCACCAGGTGCAGCAGCGGCTCACCCAGGCGTACCGAGAGCGGCCGCTCGGGGAAGATGGCCGCGATGGGATCCGGCACCTGGTACGAGGTCAGCCGCAGCACCGCCTCGTCGACCACGTAGAGCGTGACCTCACCGTTCGCGCCGGCGCCCTTGATGTCCTTCACGTCGATGGAGACGTTGACCTTCTCGCGAGGCTGGTAGTCCTTCTTGTCGGTCTTGATGTTCACCGCCAGCCGCTTGCTCTTCTTCTCCACGTTGAGCTTGATGAGGCCCACGCGCGCGTTCGGCCGACCCGGGTCATCGCCGGTCTCGATGCCGCCCTCGCTCACCCGCGGGCGCATCAGCACCACGCCGGCGAAGACGTTGGGCACCATGTCTTCGGTGACCGGCACGTCGACCGTCACCACCGAGCCCTTGAGGTGCAGCAACTGGCGCGACAGCACGCCCTCGCGCTCCACGGTGAACATCGCCTTCGCCTCCGGGTAGGGCGACTTGATGAGCACCTTCGCCACGTCGCCCACGTCGTAGCTGGACTTGTCGGTCACCAGCTCGAGGCGGTCGGTGTCGTTGCGCTGCCAGGCGACCCACTCGGTGCCGAGCGCGTAGAGGCCCATCGACGCGCTGTGCGTGCGACCCGCTTCGTCCTTCACCGAGCCGCGCACGATGTAGAAGCCCGCCGAGGTCGGCGTGAAGCGGCAGGGCACCGCGGTGGCCGACGACTTGAGCTCGCACCGGTGCGCCTCGGTCTCCACCGCCTCCGACACGGTGCTGAAGCCCCCCGAGGCGTCCTTCTGCTTCACCGACTTCCACTCACGCTTGCTGATGGCCACGGTGAAGGGCACCGCGTCGGTGCGCTTGCCCTGGTTGTCGAGCACCAGCCCCAGCAGCTCCGTCTCGCTGCCCGCGGTGAGGAAGTAGGAGCCCGCCTTGAGGCCCACGTAGTACTTCGAGGGGTGCACCACCACCGAGGTGCGGCCGGCGACCGCCTGCCGATTCACGTCGGTGACCTCCGCCTCGAACGAATAGCTGTAGGGCTTCTCGCCCGGGGCCTCGGTGACGCCGGCCTTCACCGCCAGCGCGCCCTTCGCGTCGGCCTTCCCCTCGCCCGAGGCGAAGAACCCGCTGGCGTCCTGCGGGCGGTTGTCGTCCCACCACCAGGTCTCCTGCGAGAACGTGAAGCCCGCGCCGGCCTGCGGGTAGAACGAGGTCTGCGTCCGCTGCGCCGACCACTTCACCTGCACGTCGCTCATGGCGCCGCCGAAGAGGTAGCGCGCGAAGACCGAGGCCTCCAGCGTGTCGCCGGCGGTGAGGTCCTGCTGGCTGCTCTGCACGTCGACGCGGAACTGCGGCGCCCGGTACTCGGCGACCCGGAAGCTCCCGCTGACCGTCAGGTCTGCGCCGGCCACCTTCCCGTCGGCCTCCACGCGGTAGTAGCCGGTGGGGCCGTCGCGCTCGACCTTCGTCGAGAGCGAGAAGGTGCCGTACTTCGACACCTTCACCGTCTGGCTGCTGACCTCGTTGTCCCGCGCGTCGGTGACCACCACGCGCAGCGCGCTGCCCTCGGCGGGGGCGCGCAGCTCGCCCAGCACCCGGTAGCGCACCACGCCCTTGATGAAGACCTCGTCGCCCGGCCGGTAGATGCCGCGGTCGGTGAAGATGAAGGAGTTCGAGCGCGGCTGCTCGCCTTCCCAACCGGTGTTGATGCCGAACTCATAGGGCTCCACCCCGGAGCTCCAGCTGCTGGAGGTGCCCGTGACGTCGCCGTCCTTCTTCGCCAACACCACCGCCCGCGGGTACTCCCAGTCGTAGCGCGGCGGGGTGAGCTTGAGCTCCTTCGCCGAGGGCACGTCCACGAAGCCGTCGGCGTTGGTGACGCCGCTCCACGTCTTCTCGCCCACGCTGTTGTAGACGCTCACCTCCGCGCCGCCGACCGGCAGCCCGTCGGAGAGGCGCGTCACCCACGCCAGCGACGACTTCGGCCCCACCTTCACGTGCGCCGCGAGGTCGGTAATCTGCAGCAACTGCTGGAAGCCGCGGGCCGGTCGGTACTCCAGCTGGGGAGAGTTGGTCACCGCCAGCACCGCGCCACCGGTCGCCGCGCCCAGCACCTTCTTCAGCTTGAGCGGATGCACCCGCGAGGTGTTGTGCGGGTACTTGAGCTGCTCCTTCTCGGCGAAGTCCGCCGCGCGCCCCAGCATCGACCAGTCTCCGGGCGAGTTGGACACCAGCAGCCGCGCCAGCTCGTCGTCCGACAGCCTCCACATCGAGACGTCGAGTTCCTTCAGGTTGGCGACGTCGACGGTCAGCACCGGCGCGGCGGCGGTCTTCTCGAGCATGCCCAGGGCAGGCCCGGTGGTGAGCGCCGCTCGCAGATCATCGGTGCTCGCCTGCCCATCGAGGCCCTCCTTCGCCGTCTGCTTGAAGACGTCGCCCACGCCGGAGGAGATCTCCAACTTGTACTTCGTGCCGGGCCGCCACTTTCCCGGCAGCCGCACCAGCGGGCGCTGGTTGCTCATGGCCCACTCCGACTCCGGCGCCCAGGCCTCGGCGCGCTCCCAGTCGAGCTCCACCTCCGGCGTCACCTTCAGCCGTGACTTGAGCGTCTCCACGTCGACCTCGTTGCTGGTGAAGACCGTCATCGGGCCGTACGGGCAACGCCAGCCGCGCTCGCAGAAGCCGACCGACTCCAACTTGAGCGGGCCATAGGTGCGGAAGCTGCGGCGCTCCTCGTTCTCCATGGTCTGCGGGCCCTCTTTCCCGCGCAGCGTCGACGGCAGCACCAGCACCACCTCGCTGTCGAGCTTCAGCGGCGACGCCGGCTTGAGCACGTAGCGGGTCTGCCGGTTGCGGTAGCCGCGCTCCTCGTCAGACAGCTGCTCCCAGGGTCGCTCATCACCGCGCGCCGCCCGGCGCTCGTCCTGCACCGAAGCCTCCTTCTCGACCTTGAGCGCCACTGGCGCCCCGCCCACCGTCAGCCGCACCTGCTTCTCCAGCTCCGCCGACTCCACTGGCTGGTTGAACAGCAGGCTGAAGGTGGTGTCGGGTTCGAGCCAGCGGTGGCCGTTGAAGGGGCTCACCTGCTGCAGCGCGAGGCGCGGCGTCGAGAACGAGTACACCTCGTCGTCCTTCAGCGTCGAGCCGTCGAGCGCCTTGAGCCCCTTGAAGACGGTGACCGTCAAGGTGGTGGAGTACGGCACCAGCCCCTTCGGCACGAACTCCGCCGTCGACGAGCCCAGCCAGCGCCACGCACCTTCGAGCGGAGGGTCGATTCGGGCGAAGGGCGCCTTCTCGTCGGCGGCGCGCTGGTCCTCGACGACCTCCAGCGACTTGATGGGCTTCGAGAAGGTGACCGTGGGCCGCACCTCGCCGCGCACATCGCCCTGCGGCCGTCGCGCGACCACCGCCAGGGAGCCGTCGGCGCCGGGCAGCGGCTCCAGCGCCAGGTCCAGCTTCGGCGGCTCCGGGAGCGGGCTCAGCGCCTGCGCCGGCGCGTCCTGGCCCGGCGTCATCGGGTCGGTCGGGGTGGTGGACCCGCCGCAGGTGCAGCCGGCGACCACGGCGAAGCAAACGGTTGAAACGAGCAGACGGCGAGCGTGCATGAGTCCCCTCGGAAGCAAGAAGTGGGCGAACGCGTTGTAGCGCGGGCAGCGCACGCGCGCGCGCGTCTTGATGGCCGCACCACGTGGCCACCCCGCCACGGCGCCCGGTGCGCGCGCTGACTGGATGGACAGTCGGTCTTGCAAATCAAACTCAAAATAGACTCTCGTGGGGCCATGGAGCTCACGACCGTGACCGCGTTGGAGGCGCTGGTGGGCGCGCGCCCCCTGGCCGTGCTGATGAAGTCCATCGACCTGCTCGACGGGCACTGCCGTCACCTGCTCCGCTGCGCGCCCTTCGCGGTGCTGGGCGCCTGTGACCCGGCCGGGCGGGCGCGCGCGATTCCGGTGGGCGGCGCGGCGGGCTTCGCCGAGGCCCTCGACGAGCACCACCTCCGCCTGCAGCTGCCGGAGCCGCTCGCCCTCGACCTCACGGTGGGCTGTTCGCTGGTCTTCCTGGTGCCGGGCCTGGGCGAGACGCTGCGCATCAACGGCCGCGCCTCGCTCGACGGCCTTCACCTCACGCTGCGGGTCGAGGAGGCCTTCGTGCACTGCGCCAAGTCGATTCTCCGCTCTTCGCTGTGGAGCGCGAGCGCGCCAACAGCCCCCATCGTGCCGCTGCCGTCCGTGGCCGGCAGCCCCCTGAGCGAGCCCGCGCTCCGTACGTTCCTCGCGGCGTCGCCCTTCGTGGTGTTGACCTCCTGGGACGCCACCGGCGCCGCCGACGCCAGCCCCAAGGGTGACCCGCGGGGCTTCCTCCGCGTCGACGCCGACGGGCGGCTCCTGGTGCCCGACCGCCCCGGGAATCGCCGTACCGACACCTTTCACAACCTGCTCGAACAACCGCGGGTGGCCCTGCTGGCGCTGAGCCCCGGAGACGAGCGGGCCGCGGAGCTGACGGGCCGCGCCTCGCTCACCAGCGCGCCGGAGCTGCTCGCGGAGATGGCGGTGGAGGGCAAGACGCCGAAGCTGGCGCTGCGCCTGGAGCTCGACGCCGCGAAGCTCTTCGACAGCCCCGCGGTGCGCGACGCTCGCCTGTGGGACCCCGCGCGCCACGTCCCCAGGAGCGCGCTGCCGCGCATCGCCGACGTGTTCATCGACCACGTGAAGCAGAACAAGCAGCGCGGCCTCGCCGCGACGGCGGTGCGCACCCTGGCCTCGAAGACGATGATGCGCGTCGGCCTCGAGCACGACTACGAAAAGAATCGCTACTGACGACGCGCACCGCCACGTCACAGAGCGCGTTCATCAACAGTGGAATTCGTCATGCTGGCGGTAGCGATTGGCGCCGTGGGGACCTGCCCGCTGTGGCAACATGCGCCGCATGCGAAAGCTCATCCTGACGCTGGGGCTGCTGCCGACCATCGGCTGCTATACGCAGAAAGACTACGACGCCATCAAGGCGGAGCGCGACGCACTCGACGTCAACCTTACCGACAAGAATCGGGCGCTGGCGGAGCTGGAGGCGAAGCACCTCCGGCTGACCGAGGACAAGGTGCAGGTCGACCGCGCCCTGGCCGAAGAGCAGGAGCGCGTGAAGGACCTGACCGCCCGCATCGACAAGCTGCGCGGCGACATCGCCGCCGCCGCCAAGGACAAGAGCAAGCTGCAGGCGTCGGTGGAGGAGATGACCCGCGCGCTCTCGGAGCTGGAGAAGCGCCGCGCCGAGGCCGAGGGCCGCATCAACGAGTTCAAGAGCCTGCTGGCGCGCTTCCGGAGCCTCATCGACGCCGGGAAGCTGAAGGTGAAGATCGTCGACGGCCGCATGGTGGTGGTGCTGGCCACCGACATCCTCTTCGGCTCCGGCTCCGCCAGCCTCTCGAAGGAGGGAAAGCAGGCCATCGGCGAGGTGGCGCAGGTGCTGGCCACCATCCCCAGGCGCACCTTCCAGGTCGAGGGCCACACCGACAACGTGCCCATCAACTCGGCGCAGTACCCCAGCAACTGGGAGCTGGCCGCCGCGCGCGCCATCACCGTCCTCAAGTCGATGGTGGAGGCGGGGTTGCTCTCGGAGCGCGTCTCCGCCGCGTCCTTCGCCGACACCCGCCCGGTGGCCTCGAACGAGACCCGCGAGGCGAAGGCGCAGAACCGGCGCATCGAGATCATCATCGTGCCTGACCTCTCGCAGCTGCCCGGCTTCGAGGAGCTCAAGGCGCTCGACGCGAAGCAGTGAGGCGCGCTCAGTTGCGGAGCTGAGGGCGCCCGAGCGACGCGAGGATGCCCCAGAGGTCCTCCAGGCTGACCTCGTGCTTGCTGCCGCAGAAGTGACACGTCACCGCGGTGCTGCCCATGGTGTCGACGATGTTCTGGACGTCGTCGGCCCCCAGCGCGGCGAGGGTGGCCAGCGCGCGCTCCCGGCTGCAGGTGCAGCTGAAGCGCAGCGGCACCCGGGCCAGCACCGTCTCCCCGGGGAAGAGCGCGCCGAGCAACGCCTCGGGCTCACCACCGCCCCCCTCCAGCCAGGCGCGCAGCCGTTCGGGGAGCACACGGCCCAGCTCGGCGAGGGCCTCCAGGTCTCCGTCCGGCAGCGCCTGCACCAGGACGCCCGCGACCACGCCCAGCGGCTCGTCGCCGATGGCCGTCACCTCGAGCGCCACCCGCGTCGGCACCTGCTCCGAAGCGCGAAAGTAGTGATTCAGGTCCTCCGAGAGCTGCATCGCCGTCAGCTCCACCGAAGAGCGGTAGTACTGTCCGCCCGACTCTTTGAGCACCGAGATGAAGCCCTGGTTGCCGAGCAACCCGCGCCACTGGAAGCGCCCCGAGGCCAGGGCGACATCGGCGGCGGGGTTCTTCACGTAGCCGCGCACCGCCCCTGAGACGCTCGCGTCGACGAAGAAACCGCGCAGCGGCCCATCACACTCGAGCTGGAGGTTGATGCGCGCCTCCTCCTTCTGGAGCGACGCCAACAACCCACCCGCGGCCAGGCCCTGCGCGAAGAGCACCGCCGCCGCGGGCGCCAACCCGTGGCGCTGGCGGGCCTCTCGCGCCAGCTCCGTCGCCACCACCACCGAGACCTTCAAGCCTGCCTGCGGCACCAGCGCACGCACCACCGCGTCTGCCATCGTTCCAACTCCTGCAAAAGAGAAGAGGCGACAGCCGCATTCCGCGACTGCCGCCCCGTCTTGTCTCATCCTGGAGACGCTACCGCGTCAGAAACAGAAGCCGGCCTCGTTGGGGTCAGCGTTGCAATCGTACTGGTCGCGGCACGGGCGGTACGTCACGCCAGCGTCAACGGGCTCACCGGCGTCGGGCGTCATGTCGCCGGCGTCGGGCGTCATGTCACCCGCGTCAGGCTCTTCGCCGCCCGCGTCAGGCGTCTCGTCGCCCGCGTCAGGCTCGCCCGCGTCAGGCTCTTCGCCACCCGCGTCAGGCTCGCCCGCGTCGGGCTCTTCGCCACCGGCGTCAGGCTCGCCCGCATCGGGCTCTTCGCCTGCATCCGGCTCCTCGCCCGCGTCGACCCCGGGGGCCATGCCCGCATCAGGCGTGTCGAGCTGACCGCCGTCGGGCAGCATGAAGCAGCTCTGGAGGCAGAGGCTCACCAGCGTGGGCGCCGTCTCCGAGTCAGGGCCGAGCAAGGTCACACACTCGCTCATCGGGCCACACCAGTTCTCGTCAGACATCCAACTGCACTCGGCGATGCACATACCGCCGGGGAAGTTGTTGTTGGTGAGGCAGTAGGCGTTGGACGGAGGCTGGCACTGCGCGTTGCCAGTGCACGCGCCGCCGGCGACGTTGGTGTTGCCGGTACCGGCGTCCACCGTGGGCGTCGACCAATCGACCGACGACGGGAGGCACGCGGCCTGGGTCGCGGAGAGGCCGACGCAGGAGTAGCCGGTGCGGCACTGCGAGTTGTCCGTGCAGCCCTTGGCGCAGAAGTTGTCGAGCTCACCGAAGACGCCGAGGCCGGCCACGCACATGTTGCCGGCGCCGCAGCTCGCGTTGCCGACGCAGCGCTTGGTGCAGTAGCCCTCGGGGTAGGAGAACCCGGGGAGACGGAAGCCGCTCAGGAAGCTCTCGTTCTGCGAAGCGGTCTTGCAGTAGGGCGTCGGCGTCCACTGGCTCGTGCCGACCACGATCTCGTTGTTGGACACGGGCAGCCCGGCGCAGTCCGCGTTGCCCTGGCAGACGGCGCCCAGCGACACCGTCGTCGGCGCGCCACACACGCCGTCGTTGCAGGCCTGACCGGTCGGGCACGCGCCACAGACGACCGCGCCGATGCCGCAGAACGTGGCGTTCTGCTGGCTGGTCCCCGCCACACGGCAGGTACGGGTCGCAGGGTTGCTCGAGGTCCAGCAGCCGTTTCCGCACTCCACGCCGCCGCCACCGCCGGTACCGCCGTCACCGCCGACGCAGGTGAAGTTGCTGCTGTCGCACTGGCCATCGTTGGCGGAGCAGTCGTCGCACGCGTTGCCCGACGTGCCGCAGGTCGCGTGCTTCGCGTTGTCCGGAGGCGCGACACAGGTGCCGTCTTCCTGACAGCAACCGTTGCAGTTGTTGGGTCCACACTCCTGCTGAGGACACCCCATGAAGGTGAGAGCGACGAAGCCGATGGCTCCGAGCGCGAGGAATTTTGCTTTCATCGTTGCTGCTCCTGCTGCTGCGCCCAACCGGGCTTGGGCGCGTGTAGGGTGTGTATGGAAATTCGGCTGAAGTCGCGTCGGTGCGCGTACAACAGAATCGTCACCTGCGCGTCAAGATCGAATCTCCTCGGCCTCTCGGCACCTTAGAACGGAATGTCGTCGGAAGGAGGGGGGGAACCGAAATCTTCAGGAGGCGCCGCGACATTGCTGTCAGCGCGCTGGTACCCACCGCCGCCATCCTCCGCGCGTCCACCGGCGCCGCCACCCAGGAATTGCACGGTGTTGGCCACGACCTCGGTGGTGTAGTTCTTCTTCCCCTCTTTGTCCGTCCACTCGCGGGTCTGGAGGCGGCCCTCGATGTAACACTGGCGGCCCTTCTTGAGGTACTGGCCGCAGTTCTCCGCCTGCTTCCCCCACACCACGATGCGGTGCCACTCGGTCTTCTCCTGGCGCTGGCCGGAGGACTTGTCGGTCCACGACTCGCTGGTGGCGATGCTGAAGTTGGCCACCGCCTGGCCGCTGGGCGTGAAGCGCACCTCGGGGTCGCGCCCGAGGTTGCCGATCAGAATGACCTTGTTGATGCCTGCCATGTCACTGCTTCCTTCCTGGTCGAGAACCGGCCCAACGCGGGCGAGTCGTCAGGGGCGGAGCCTTAGCACGGGGGCCCGACTTGTGGAGGCGCGCGGAGCCGCCTCAGGCCGCCACCCGGTGCGGACACGCCAGCACCGGTTGCGGCGGGTACTTCGGCGGCCCGCCGTGCGTGCAGAGGAGAAAGGTCGAGCGCGCGGTCGTCACTTCGCGCAGGAACCGGCAGCCGTGACAGCGGCTGGTGGGGAACGGCGTCACCCGCCCGGCACCGGCTTGCTGTTGTCGCTCGCGGGCTCGTCGCCCTCCACCGGGACACGCGCCTCGGCGATCTTCAGCGACAGCGTGGCCTCCAGCGACTTGGCGAAGGCGGCCATCGACGGGTCCGCCGCGCCCTCGTTCTGCCGCAGCGTGGCCCACAGCGGCGCGTCGGGCTGCGCGGCCTTCACCAGCCCGCGCACCAGGCTGTCGATGACGGGCGCGCGGTCCGCCTCGGGCGTCGACTTGAGCGCCAGCAGCAGCTCCTGCGGCGCGTCCGTGGCCACCACCGCCAGCTGCTCCGAGAGCCAGGCCGAGGCGCGCTCGTCGGCCTGGTCGACCTTGACGAACTCGAAGAGCCGCGCCGCGGCGTCGACGTTGCCGGCCGCCGCCAGCTCCACCACCGAGGGCAGCACCGGCAGGTCGAAGCCGGCCTCCGCCGAGGCCTTCTTGATGCGCCCGTAGACGTCGTCGGTGGCCAGCGCGGAGTCGAGCAACACCCGCACGCTCGCGCCTTCCCGCGGGTCCGACTGGTACAGCGCGTCGGCGATGATGGCGCGCACCGCGGGGTCCCGCTCGCTGCGCCACGCGGTGCGCAGCAGCGCCACGTTGCGCTTCTCGCCCTCTCGCGCGAGGCCCACGTAGGTCTGCAGCCGTTTCTTGAGCTCCGCGAAGGGACCCACCACCGAGGCCGGCGTCAGCGCGGCCACCGCCGCCGAGGGCCCCGCGGAGCTGCCCTGCGCCGCCACCGCCGCCCCGATGGCGTCGATGTTGGGCACCACCGTGCCGGCGCGCCCGGTGAAGTCGTTCACCATGATGGAGAACACGAAGCGCTCGCCGCCTACCGCCTGCACGTAGCCCGACAGCGCCGACACCGTCTCGAGCGTGCCCGTCTTGGCGCGCAGGCGGCCCACCGCGTCGCTGCCCTCGAAGCGGTACTTGAGCGTGCCGTCCTTGCCGGCGATGCCCACCGACGAGAGAAACTCCGGCATCACCTCGAAGCGGTTGGCCATGTGCACCAGCAGCTTGTTGGTCTGCGCCGCCGAGAAGCGGTTGGTGTCGTTGAGCCCGGAGCCGTTCTTCATCACGTAGGTGCCGCGGGCGATGCCCACCTCGCGCTCCAGGAACGCCTCCACCGCGGCGATGCCTCCCGCGTGGGTCCCCGGCTCTCCCCGCGCCTGCGCGCCCATGGTCTTGATGAGCTGCTCGGCCACGAAGTTCGAGGAGTTCTTGTTGAGCTTCTTGAGCACCACGTCGAGCGTGTCGCTCTGGTTCAGCTGCAGCAGCCGCACCCCCGCCTTCGGCGTCACGCCCGGACGGACCCGCCCCTTCACCTTCACGCCCCGCTGCTTGAGCAGCGCCTTGACCGTGAAGCCGAAGTACAGCGAGGGCTGGTCGATCTTCTTCCACACCGCCCACACCCCCTTGTCGACCGGCACCACGCCCTCGACCGAGATCTTCTGGCGCACCTTGTCTTTGTCGACCGAGGAGCTGGCGGTGAAGCGCCGCTGGGTGTTGGTGCCCGTGGTCACCTGGCTCTCGACCACGAAGAAGTCGCTGGGCGGCTCCACCTCCACCGTCGCCTTCTCGCCCGCGCGGTCGCCGGGCCGGAGGTGCACCCCCACCGTGTTCCAGTTGAGGGAGAGCGCTCCGGTGGGCGCGAGGTACGCGCGATCTCCGAACTCCTGGTCGAAGCCCGGCGGCGTGCGGTCCCCGTCGAACCAGGAGTCGTCGACCACGATGTCCCCGACCTCCTTCACGCCGTTGTGCAGCAGGTCGGCCACCATGCCGTAGAGGCGCTCGGTGGTGATGCTCGGGTCGCCGCGGCCCCGCACGTACAGCACCTTGGTCTTGCCTTCCTTCCAGTCGCGGTCGACGAAGAACTCGGTGTCGAAGCGGTACTCCGGGCCCAGCACCGCGAGCGCCGCGGCGGCGGTGAAGAGCTTCACGTTCGACGCCGGGTTGAGCAACTCCTCGGCGTCGCGCGCGTACACCACCGAGCCATCCTCGAGGCTCCGCACCTGCAGCCCCACCCGCGCGTCCTTGAGCGTCGACTTCGTCAACACCCCGTCGAGCGTGGTCTTGAGCGCCTCCCGGTCTTGCTGGCGCGTGCGCGCAGGCTCCGCGAAGGCGGGGAGCGCGACGAAGCAGACGAGCGGCAGCAGTCGTGAAGTGCGCATGAGAGACCTCGGAGTTAACTCCAAAGCATCGCCGCAAGTGAAGTCTTCGGCCCGGCCGTTCGGCGCCGACCTCGCCAGCCTGGGCGGCACTCGGTAGGGTGCCGCCGGTGACGCGCCCCTCGCTCTTCCTCGCCTGCTGCCTGCTGACCACCTGCGCCCTGCCCAACTGCAGCTGCCCCGGGTTCACGCAGCTCCCGCAGGGCAGCTTCACCGGCCAGAAGCTCAACAGCGCCGGGGCGGCGCGCCTCTCCGCCAACGGCTTCTCGTACCTCAACGCCAACGGCGAGACCTTCATGAGCCTCCTCGCGCCGGGCGGCGTGATGAACGTCACCATCCCGTGCTCGCCGCAGACCACCAGTGTCATCGGCATCCCGGTGCTGCAGCTGGCCATCGCCGACACCGGCCAGCCCGGCTGCGCCGACGAGTCGTGCGGGCGCATGGACGGTACCTGCGACGCCGACGACCAGGGACACCCGGTGACGCTGACGCTGGCCGACCCCCGCTTCGAGCCGGCGGCCCCCAACCTGCTGCGGGTGCGCGTCACCGCCGCCGTCGACACCGGCGCGCTGCCCATCTCCTCCGTGGGCGGCACCCCGCTGTGCGGCCTCATCCCTCCGTTCGGCCGCGCGAAGTTCACCGTCGACTACGACTCCGCGCGACAGCCGCCGGTGACCAACGAGCTGCTGCTCGACCTCGCGCTCACCATCGACACCCGGTGGGACCAGGTGCTCAAGCTGGAGGTGGCGGCCATCGGCAACACCCAGGCCTGCGGCGGCACCGCGACCGAGGCCTGCATCGACCCCGACGACATGGAGATCCTCAACGAGGGCTGCTCGGCGCTGAACATCGCCAACCTCGGGCCGGTGAAGACGCTGCTCATCAACCAGCTCACCGCGCAGCTGCGCACCCAGCTCACCACCCGCCTCGGCGACACGCTGTGCGCGGCCTGCGGCCCGCAGGGCGAGTGCCCGACCTCGGGGACGCACACCTCCAGCTGTCAGGCCGGCCTCTGCCGCGACGACAGCAACGGCGCCTGCGTGCCGCTCTCGCTGGGCATGGAGGGCCGCGCGGAGCTCGACGTGCTGCTGAGCGGTCTGGGCGTTCCGCCGGGCGCCGCGGTGGAGCTGGCCATCGGCGCGGGCGGCAGCGCGGAGGCCACCAGCGTGGGGCTGACGGCGGGGCTCCGGGGCGGCGTCCAGGCGCTCACGGTCGCCGACTGCGTCACCGCGCTGCAGCGGCCCACCCCGCCGACGCTGCCCCTGCCCGACTTCGACCAGCTGGCGCCGGGGCCGTACGACGTGGGCTTCTCGGTCTCGAACCAGTTCCTCTCCGAGCTCTTCTTCAACGCGCACCAGTCCGGCGCGCTGTGTCTGCAGCTGGGCACCTCGACGGTGAGCCTGCTGAGCTCGGAGCTGCTGGGCACGCTGCTGCCCTCGCTCAACAAGCTGACGCACGGAAAGAACGTGCCGCTGCTCATCGCGCTCCGCCCGACGGCGCCCCCCAGCGCGGTCATCGGCGCCAACACCATCGACGCCAGCGGCGCGCTGGTCGAGCCGCTGCTCCGCCTCGACTGGCCGAACCTGGAGGTCGACCTCTACGCGCAGCTCGAGGAGCGCCAGGTGCGCCTCTTCACCGTGCTGGCCGACGTCTCACTGCCGCTGGGCGTGGAGGCCGACTGCGCCACCCTCACTCCCGTCATCGGCTCGCTCGGCAACCTGGTGAGCAACGTGGTGGTGGGCAACAGCGAGCTGCTGGCAGAGGACGCCACGGTGCTGGCCAACCTCCTGCCCACCCTGCTCTCGCTCGCCGAGCCGCAGCTCGCTGCTGGGCTGGGGGGCTTCGCCGTACCCGACCTGATGGGCACGCTGGAGGTGGTGGGGGCGCGCGGCATCGCCCCGCTGCAGGGCGCGAACACCTTCGGACACGCGGCCTTCTATGCCCGGCTGCCCTCCGACGCCGGCGCGTGCGTGGCGCAGCAGAAGCGGGCCACCCAATCGCTGGTGGTGCGCGCGGAGCGCTCCGAGGGCGCCGCGACGCTCTTCGTTCCCCGCGGGCGCTACGCCTGGCGCATCGACGGCGGGCTGTGGTCGACCTGGCGAGAGGCCGACGGCGCGCTCCAGCTCGAGCACCCGCGGCTGCGCCTCGGCGGGCGCCACCTGGTGGAGCTGAAGTCGGCCTCCGGCGAGGTCCAACAGCTGACGCTGCACGACTGAGGAGCCACACCGACCGCGCGGCGCGACGGCGTGTCTCCACTGACGGCCTTGGCCGTCTGCAACCATATGATTTTGCAGGCCTGAATTCTGGAATGGGTCCTGAACCCTGGGCGGGTCTCTCTCACCGCAACCCCAGAGGTTTCCCATGAAGAAGTTCTCGACCCTGTTGATGATTGCCCTCGTTCTCTCCTCGCTCTCCGGCTGCGCCGGGCGACGCGCCCGTCGGCGAGCGGCCCGTGAAGCCCGCCTGGCGGCGCAGGCGCAACAGCAGCTCCCGCCCGGGTACGCCCAGCAGGGCCCCGCTGACTACTCGCCACAGGATCCCCCGCCCCCGCCTCCGCCGCCGCTCATGGAGCAGACCGCACCCGAGCGGGCCACCGGCCCCATGCTGTCGCCCGGACAGACGGCGGTGACCACCGGGCTGCGTCGCCGGGTGGCGGTCGTGAACTTCGAGGACGTGGCGCAGTACCAGGGCTACAGCGGCAACCGGCGGGCCCTGGCCGCGGCGGCGGCCGACGTGGTGACCGAGTCCCTCCACAACTCCGGCGCCTTCATCGTCATCGAGCGTGAGCAGCTCAACCGGGTGCTGGGCGAGCAGCAGCTGGGCGCCAGCGGGCTCATCAACCCGAAGTCGGCCGCGAAGATGGGGCAGCTGCTGGGCGTGCAGGCCATCATCACCGGGAAGATCACCGATCTGAACGTCATCCACAGCAAGTCGGGCTTCGGCGGCTACTTCCAGAAGGACTCCATGAAGTACCACGCGCGGGTGTCGCTGCGGATGGTCGACGTGACGACCGGCGAGACCTGGGCCGCGGAGAGCGGCGAGGGCGAGGCCATCCAGTCGAGCGCGGTCATCCTCGGCGGCGGCAAGGCCACGCAGGACGACACGCTGGGGAAGAAGGCGCTCTACGCCGCCATCCACTCCATGATGAACAAGCTGGTGGCGTCGGCGGCCAACAAGCCGTGGTCGGGCTCGGTGGCCAGCGTGGCGCGGGGCAAGGTCTACATCACCGCCGGCTCCGAGAGCGGCATGCAGGTGGGCTCCACGTTGGTGGTGCGCCGCCTGGGCCCGGAGATCATCGACCCCACCACCGGCCAGGTGTTGGGCCGCGAGGCCGGTGACGACGTCGGCGTGTTGCAGGTGGTCGGCCACCTCAACGGCAAGGTCACCACCTGCGCGGTCGTCCAGGGGACCCGCTTCGTGACCGGCGACCAGGTGACCCTGCAGTAGCCGGGCGGCGGGCGCCTCACCGAAAGTCTGCTTGACCTGAACACCTGTTCTGAGCATGAGCCACCCTCATGTCGGAGCCAGACTTCCTCACCGTACGTGGCGCGCGCGAGCACAACCTCAAGAACATCACGCTCGAGATTCCCAAGAAGAAGCTGGTGGTCTTCACCGGCGTCTCCGGGTCGGGAAAGAGCTCGCTGGCCTTCGACACGCTGTACGCCGAAGGCCAGCGCCGTTACGTGGAGTCGCTCTCGGCCTACGCGCGTCAGTTCCTCGGGCAGATGGAGAAGCCGAAGTACGACACCATCCGCGGGCTCTCCCCCACCATCTCCATCGAGCAGAAGGCGGCGTCGAACAACCCGCGCTCCACGGTGGGCACGGTCACCGAGGTGCACGACTACCTCCGCGTGCTGTACGCCAACATCGGCGTGCAGCACTGCCACAACTGCGGCCGCAAGGTCGGCAAGCAGTCGGCGCAGCAGATCGTCGATGAGATCCTCAAGCTGCCCGCCGGCAGCAAGGTGCAGCTGCTCGCGCCCATCATCACCAACCGCAAGGGCGAGCACCGGGAGCTGCTGGTCGACGCGCGCAAGCGCGGCTTCTCGCGCGCCCGCATCGACGGCAAGGTGAGATCGCTCGAAGAGACGATCGAGCTCGACAAGAAGAGCAAGCACGACGTGGAGTTGATCATCGACCGGTTGGTGCTGAAGGCCGACCTGCGCCCGCGGCTGACCGACTCGGTGGAGCAGGCGCTGCGCGAGGGCAAGGGCGTGCTCATCGTCACCGACGAGACCGCCGCGAAGCAGGCCGACAAGACCATGAGCGAGCTGAACGCGTGCCACCACTGTGGCCTCTCGTTCCCCGAGCTGACCCCCGCAGGCTTCTCCTTCAACAACCCGCTGGGCATGTGCACCGAGTGCAGTGGCCTCGGCACGCGCGCGGAGATGGACCCGGATCTCATCGTCCCCGACAAGACGCGCACCATCCGCGAAGGCGCGGTCGAGGTCTGGGCCTCGGGCGTCTCCCGTGGCGAGGGCTGGACGGCCGACCTGGTGGACACCCTGTCGAAGGCCTTCGGCATCGACCTCGACACCCCGTGGAAGGACCTGCCGAAGAAGCAGCAGGAGGTGGTGCTCTACGGCAACGCCGGCCGCGAGCTGACCATGAAGTGGGGCGAGGCCCGCTGGAAGATGGAGTGGGAGGGCCTGGTCAACAAGCTGTGGAAGAGCTTCAACTCCACCTCCTCCGAGGCGATGAAGCAGTACTACATGAAGTTCTTGAGCGACAAACCCTGCCCTGCGTGCAGCGGTGAGCGCCTCAAGCCCGAGTCGCGCGCGGTCAAGGTGCACGGGCAGAGCCTGGTGGAGCTCTCGCGGCTCACCATCGCGCAGGCGCTCGACTTCACCAGCGACCTGCCGCTGACGAAGAACGAGCAGACCATCGCCGCCGAGCTGCTGAAGGAGATCCGCTCCCGCCTCTCCTTCCTCGCCGACGTGGGACTGACCTACCTGTCGCTCGACCGCGCGGCCTCCACCCTGAGCGGCGGCGAGAGTCAGCGCATCCGCCTCGCCTCGCAGATGGGCAGCGAGCTGACCGGCGTCATCTATATCCTCGACGAGCCCAGCATCGGCCTGCACCAGCGCGACAACGGGCGCCTCATCGCCACGTTGAAGAAGCTCAGGGACCTCGGGAACTCGGTGCTGGTGGTGGAGCACGACGAGGAGACCATGGAGGAGTCGGACTGGCTGGTGGACTTCGGCCCCGGCGCGGGCGAGCTCGGCGGCGAGGTGGTCTCGCAGGGCACGCCGCGGCAGGTGATGGCCGACGAGAAGAGCCTCACCGGCGGCTACCTCTCGGGGCGCGTGGAGATTCCCGTGCCGCCGCTCCGTCGACCGCCGGGCAAGCAGAAGCTGACCATCAAGGGCGCCAGCGAGAACAACCTCAAGGACGTCGACGTGAGCATCCCGCTGGGGTGCTTCGTGGCGGTCACCGGCGTCTCCGGCGCCGGCAAGTCGACGCTCATCAACGAGATCCTCTTCCCCGCTCTGTCGCGGCACATCTACCAGTCGCGGGAGGTGCCGGGGAAACACCGCTCCATCCAGGGGCTGGAGTTCCTCGACAAGGTCATCGACATCGACCAGCGCCCCATCGGCCGCACGCCGCGCAGCAACCCGTCGACCTACACCAAGGTGTTCGACCCCATCCGCGAGGTGCTGGCGCAGACCGCCGAGGCCCGCGCCTACGGCTACGCGCCGGGGCGCTTCTCGTTCAACGTGAAGGGCGGCCGCTGCGAGACCTGCGAGGGCGACGGCGTGAAGAAGGTCGAGATGCACTTCCTTGCCGACGTGTACGTCCCCTGCGAGGAGTGCGGCGGGCGCCGCTTCAACGACGCCACGCTGCGCGTCCGCTACAAGGGAAAGAACGTGGCCGACATCCTCGAGATGTCGGTGCGCGAGGCGGCCTCCCACTTCGAGGTGCACCGCGACATCCGCCGACACCTGCAGACGCTCGAGGACGTGGGCCTCTCGTACATCAAGCTGGGGCAGCCCTCGACCACGCTCTCCGGGGGCGAGGCGCAGCGCATCAAGCTCTCGCGCGAGCTGGCCAAGGTCTCCACCGGCCGCACCCTGTACATCCTCGACGAGCCCACCACCGGCCTGCACTTCGAAGACATCCGTCGACTGCTCATCGTGCTCAACCGCCTGGTCGAGGCGGGCAACACGGTGCTGGTCATCGAGCACAACCTCGACGTCATCAAGTCGGCCGACTGGGTCATCGACCTCGGCCCCGAGGGCGGCTCCGGCGGTGGGCGGGTGCTGGCCGAGGGCACGCCGGAAGAGGTGGCCGGGGTGAAGGGCAGCTTCACCGGCAAGTACCTGCGACACGTGCTCGAGAAGGCGCGCAAGCAGCGCGTGGGCAAGCGCGTCGGGTAGGTCGCCTGCGAAGCGGCGAGGCGGCGGTTAAGTCCTCGACGTGCGTCGCGCTCCCCTGCCCTTCACCTCCATCCGCGCCGACCCGGGGTACCAGGACCCGGCGCTGCTCCGCGCGGCCTGGGCGCTGCCCGTCGCCCGGCGGTACGCCCCGCTTCAGTCACAGACCTGGAACGCCATCTGTGGCCCCACCAGCGTCTGCAACGTGCTGCGCAGCCTCGACGTGAAGGCAGCCCCCAACCCCTTCAGTCGCTTCGGCGTACGCGCCATGAGCCTCGAGGACGTCGTGGGTGAATCAGCGGCGCTGTTGCCTTCCGACTGGCGCGTCGAGGCCGTGCGCCCGCGCGACGTCGACGCCCTGCGCGCGCACCTCCGACGGGCGAATGATCCAGCGCACCGCTTCATCACCAACTTTTCCCGCGCGCCGCTCTTCGGGAGCGGCGGCGGACACCACTCGCCCCTCGGCGGCTACCTGGCGGACGAAGATCTGGTGCTGGTGCTGGACGTCAACGCCGGCTTCGGTCCGTGGCTGGTGGAGACCCGCCGCCTCTTCGACGCCATGAACACCCGCGACTGGTCGGGCGGCGAGCCGCGCGGCCTCGCCCACTACGTCCGCGCCGCGACGTAGACTTTTCGAGCCCCGCCGCGCCGCCATCGGTGAGGATGCGCCCATGACGCCCGACCCCCAGCCACCCGATTGGCAGCCGACGCTGCGCGGCGACCGACTCACCGTCCGTCCCCTACGCGCCGGAGATCTGGCGGCGCTGCACGCCGCGAGCGACCCGCAGGTGTGGGCGCAGCACTCCGAGAAGAACCGCCACGAGCCGCAGCTGTTCGAGCGCTACTTCAACGGGCTCCTGCACAGCGGCGGCGGCGTGGTGGTGGAGGACGCGCCCGGTCACCTCATCGGCGCGTCGAAGTTCTACGACTGGAGCCCCGCAGACGCCTCGGTCATCATCGGCTACACCTTCCTGGCCCGCGCGCGCTGGGGTGATGGCACCAACACCGAGCTCAAGCGCCTGATGCTGGACCACGCCTTCCGCTGGGCGAAGACGGTGTGGTTCCAGATCAGCGAGGAGAACCTGCGCAGCCGTCGGGCCCTCGAGAAGCTGGGGGCCACGGTGAGCCACCAGGAGGCGGTGCAGGTCTTCGGCGTGGCGCGGCCACGCTTCATCTACCGCCTCGACCGCCCGGCGAACTACTTCCGGTAGTGGTCGGCCACCTTGTAGCCGCGCGCGTAGAGCGCGAACACCGCCGCGGAGGCGAAGGCGAAGAAGGCGAAGAAGTACATCTGCGACGAGATGACGCCCCAGCCCTGCGCGGTGAGGTAGCGGGTGACGCCCTCGCTCTTCACGCTGGCGTTGGCGAGCAGCACCCAGAGGTTGCCCACCGTGGTGGCGAGCATCCAGAACGACATCAGCACGCCCTTGAGGCGCGCGGGCGCCTGACTGTACGCAAACTCGAGGCCGGTCGCCGACACCAGCACCTCGCCCAGCGTGAGCAGGAAGTACGGGAGCAGCTGCCACAGCACCGACAACTTCGCGCCGCCGTCCATCATCTGCTGCATCAACGCCACCACCACCCAGGAGCCGCCGGCGAAGACCAACCCCGTGCCCATGCGACGCAGCGGCGTGGGCTCGACCCCGAACCTCCGCAGGAGCGGGAAGAGCACCACGTTGTTGAAGGGGATGAGCAGCATCACCAGAATCGGGTTCACCGCCTGCATCTGCGACGCGGTCTTGAACCAGCTCCACCCGGGCAGCTCCATGGCGTTGCCCTGCAATACCCAGGTGGTGGCCTTCTGGTCGAAGAGCGAATGGAAGGGCGTCACCAGCGCGAACAACACCAGCACCTTCAACACCGCCTTCACGCCGTCGACGGCCTCGTCTGGGTGCGCGCCGCGCGCCTGGTCCACCCGCAGTGACGCGCCCACGCCGCCGAAGACCAGGAACACCACCAGCGCGAGACAGATGGTGGGTACCGCGTGCAGGTACGGCCACAGCGCGAAGGAGCCCAGCGCCAACACGGCGCCCGCCAGCACCAGCGCCGAGCCCGCGTTCAACCCACGCCCGAAGAGCGCGGTGCGGCACACGTTGAGAAAGGAGTCGGGGTCCTTCGCCGCCGGCGCCACGTTCACGTACTTGTGGCGGCCCGCGTAGAAGATGACCACCGCCACTGCCATCAACACCGCCGGCACCGCGAAGGTCAGGCGCACGTAGCCCGACTTGAGCAGCGGAGGGATGAGCAGCGAGGCGAAGAACGAGCCGAAGTTGATGATGAAGTAGAAGGCGTCGAACACCACCTTCGCCAGGTGCTTGTTCGAAGAGTCGAACTGGTCACCCACGAAGGCCGATACGCAGGGCTTGATGCCTCCGCTGCCCAGCGCGATGAGCAACAGGCCGGCGTAGAAGCCGGTCTGGCTCCCCGTGCTGAACACCAGCAGCGCCTGCCCCACGCAGTACACCAGCGAGAGCCAGAGGATGACGCGGTACTTGCCCAGCACCCGGTCGGCCAACCAGCCGCCGAGCAACGGGAAGAAGTACACGCCCATGGCGAAGGTGTGGAACACCTCCTTGGCCATGGCTTCACGCTCCAACTGCGTGGCGGCCAACGTCACCAGCAGGTGCGCCGACAGGAAGTCGGTCAGCACGTTGCGCATGCCGTAGAAGCTGAAGCGCTCCGCGGCCTCGTTGCCGATGATGTACCGAATCTGCGGCGGCAGCTTCGTCTTCGCCGTCTCCGTCGTCATGCCACACGCGCCCTGGCCACCAGGCCGTTGGAGCTCAACCAGACCGTCACCCGCTCCAGCGTGCGGCGTTGACGCCAGGCGCTCCACTGCGCCTGTTGCTCGGGCAACCACGACAGCACCGTCTTGAAGCGCTTGTCGGGCCTCGGCGCGGAGAGCGCCAGCTCGAGCGACTCCTTGAGCTGGGCGTCGCCAGACTCATCGGCGAACTCGCGCATGTCGGCGATGAGCTGGTCGGGGTTGGAGGGCGGCACGCGCAGGAAGCGCTGCGTGTCGGCCTCGATGGTGGCCAGGGTGAGCCCGCCGTGCTGGGCGGGATCGTACTCGGGCGTAGCCAGCAACACCGCGCCGGTGTCGGTGTCGAGGTACCAGGGAAGATCCTGCGTCTCGGCCTCGAAGGCCAGGCGCAGCTCCGACAGGTCGACGTTGATGACTCGCAGGTCCGTCACGCGGCGGCGGCCCCTTCATCAGTGCGCACGAAATCCTGCTCTTTGTAGAACTTCGCGTAGACCGCGAACACCAACGCGGCAATCCAGATGATGGCGATGAAGAACCAATAGTAGGCAGACCCAACCAGGGAATAGGTCGACACCGAGTCCAGGCCGCTGAAGCCACCCTTGGTCGACAGGTCCTGCCGCTCCACCGTCATGATGCGTACGCGGGATGTCTCGACCTCCGCCACCAGGTACGTTCCCTCAAGGGCCTTCTCTTCGGGCTGTCCCTTGTCGTCGAGCGACACCGTCATGATTCCGGCCTTGTCGGTAAAGTCGATCTTCTGACCAGGCACGAAGTCGGCGGCCCCCTCGAGCGTGACCCAGGTCTGCGCCCCGGTCTCAATCTTCTCGACCTTCACCGGCTTCACCGACACCAGATTCACCGCAGCCACCACCAGATTTCCCAGCGTGGTCGACAACAAGAAGAGCGCCATGATGAAGCTCTTGATGCGCAGCGGCGCCTGCTTGTACGAAAACTCCAGTGCGGTGACAGACACCAGCAACTCGGAAGCCGTGAGGATCAAGTAGGCCAGCAGCTGCCACCACACCGACACGGTGCGACCGGCCATGATCTCGTCCTCGATCCACCCAACCACGATGAAGGAGATGCCGATGACTACCAACCCCGCGCCGATTTTGCGCAACGGTGTCACCTTCACGAACTTGTTCACCGCCGGGTAGATGCCGTACGAGAAGACTGGCGCCAGCAGCAAAATGAAGAGGCCGTTCACGACCTGTACCTGCGCAGGCTTGAAGGTGAAGATCCCGAAGATGCTCTTGTCCATGAGCGGCGACTTGGCCTGCAGCACCAGGGCACCTCCGTTCGACTGGTCCCACAGCGACCAGAAGAGCGCGACGAAGACATAGAGCACGCCGAGTTTGGCGATGAGCTTCAGCCCATCTGGAGAGAAGACCTCCTTGAGCCACGCCTTGCCGGCTGGCGGAACCATCACGTACTTCGCCTTGCCGGCTACGAACACGATGGTGGCCAGCACCATCATGATCGCTGGCATTCCGAACGCCCACTTCGGGCCCCAATTCGGATGGTCGAGCAACCACGGGCACATGAAGATGGAGATCGACGAACCGGCGTTGATGGCCATGTAGAACAGCGAAAACGCACGCTCGATGAGGTGCGCGTTCTTCGCACTGAACTGGTCACCGACGTTGGTCGATACGCAGGGCTTGATGCCACCGGTTCCCAGGGCCACCAACCCGAGGCTCGCCACCAGCGCGAACTCGCTGCTCCCGAAGAGCGCGAGGCACACGCAACCAGTCGCGTAGAGAATCGAGAAGACGAAGATGGTCCGGAACTTCCCCCAGAAGACGTCGGAGATGACGGCCCCCAACACCGGGAAGAAGTAGGCCGCCGACTTGAAGAGCGCACCCCAGGCGAGCGCCTTCCCGTCAGGGAACTTCATGTGGCTCACCATGTAGGCCACCAGAATCGAGTTGATGCCGTAGAAGCAGAAACGCTCGGCGAACTCGTTGCTGACGATGAACCAGATGCTCGATGGCATCTTGTTCTCTTTGGCGACTTCCGGTGCAGCAGGGGCGGCGGCGGCTGATTCGCTCATCGGCCGGGCCCCTTACTGAGTCGCGACCTCTTTGGGTAGTTGTTGCGACTACAGCTCGACGCTCCGCGCCAACATCCCTGCGTGCCCCAACAGTTTGCGTTCCAACTTCTCCATGCGGCGCGCCTGCGGCCTCGTCGTGTGGTCGTAGCCCAGCAGGTGCAGCAGCCCGTGCGCCAGGTAGAGCGCCAGCTCCCGCTCGTAGGTCGAGTCGAACTCGCCGGCCGCGCGCCGCGCGGTGTCGAGCGAGATGACGATGTCACCGAGCGGCCGGGGACCTGGCCCGGGAAAGTCGCCCGCCGGGAACGACAGCACGTCGGTGGGCGCGTCGACGCCGAAGTAGTCGCGCTTGAGCACGCGGATCTGCGCGTCTCGCACCAGCGACAACGACAGCTCCGAGGTGGGCAGCCTGAGGACCTCGGCGAAGCGCTGCGCCAACGCGACGAGGCGCGGCGCCTGCGACGAGCGCGACGTGCACAGCACCCGCAACGTCACTTGACGACCGCGAGACTCTTCACGACCTCGCGCTCCGGAGGCTTGCCCCCCCCCACCGCGCCCGCCGGGTACTGCGGTCGCGCGTGGTAGATGCCCTCCAGGGTGTGGGTGAAGGACTCGGCGATGAGGTGCAGATCCTTGAGGGTGAGCTCGCACTCATCGAGCTGCCCTTCGCTGAAGATGATGTTGATCATCTTCTGGACCAACGCCCGCAGCTTCTCCGTCGTGGGCTCGGGCATCGAGCGGCTCGCCGCCTCGCAGGCGTCGGCGATCATCACCAACGCCGTCTCGCGGGAGCGCGGCTTGGGGCCGGGGTAGCGGAACAGGCTCTCGTCCAGAGGCTTCGCGTCCTCGCGGCCCTCCAGCTCCTTCTGCGCCTTGTGGAAGAAGAAGCCCACCAGCCGTGTCCCGTGGTGCTCGGGGATGGCGTCGGCCACCCGCGCGGGGAGCTTGTACTCGCGCGCCATCTCCAGCCCCTCGGTGACGTGGCGCTTGATGATGACCGCGCTCATCGAGGGCGCCAGCGTGTCGTGCAGGTTCTCCGCCTTCTGGTTCTCGCCGAAGTAGGCCGGGTTCCGACCCTTCCCGATGTCGTGGTAGTAGGCGCAGCTCCTCGCCAACAGCGGGTTGGCCCCGATGGCCTCCGCGGCCTGCTCCACCAGCGAGCCCATGACGATGCTGTGGTGGTAGGTCCCCGGCGCGTTGAGCACGAGCTCCTTGAGCGCCGGGTGGTTGAGGTTCGCCAGCTCCAGCAGCTTCACGTCCGACGCGTAGCCGAAGAGGCTCTCGGCGATGGGCGTCAGCGCCAACACCAACGCCGGCAGCACGAAGGCCGCCGAGACGAAGGCGAACGCTCCACACAACATGGCCTCGACGCCGAAGCCCTTCGCCGCGGCCAGCTGCACGAAGATGACGAAGCCGAAGGACACCCCGCCCGTCCACAGCCCGGCGCGGAAGATGCCGGCGCGGTCCTTCGCTCGCGCGATGCGGTCCGCCGCCACCATCGACGACACCATCGAGAGCAGGAAGAACGAGAGCGAGTTGCCCAGCAGGATGCCGGCCAGCGACGAGAAGATGAGCGCGAAGAAGAGCGCGCTCGACTCCGACAACACGAAGCGCGCGAGCATCGCGCCGGCGGCCACCGGGAAGGCGTACTGCAGCGCCTCGATGGGAATCGACGGGTAGCGGTCGTGCACCGCGTCGGCCACCAGCACCCACAGGTGCAGGCCACCCAGCAGCCCCGCCGCCAGCAGGCCCATGAAGGCCGCGTCGCGCCGCGAGGGCCGGAACTGCTTGAGCGCGGCCGAGAAGAAGAGCCACGCCCCGGCCACCAACAGCGCCACGATGCCCGCGCCCCCCAGCTGCAGCTGGAGGAGGTCGAACTCCGTGGCCTGCGCCCGGATGCTGCGCGTCACCAGCACGTGCCCTTCGGTGATGAGCTCTCCGTCGCCGATGATGCGCTGGCCCTTCTTGATGGAGATGACCTGCGGCTTCACCGCGTCGGGGGCGGCTTTGCGGCGCGCCTCGGTCTCGGCGATGTTGATGGTGAGGTTGGCGCGCAGCTGCTTGCGGGCGAAGCGGAGGACCGCCCGACGCACCGGCACCGGGCTGTCCGCCAGCAGGTTGCCAGGCACCGACGCGAAGCGGTCGAGCTCCGCGCCGGCCTCGCGCAGGTCGAGGATTCCCGGCGCCGCGGTGGGCATCTCGAACTCGGTGGTGCCGCCGACGATGCGCACCGAGATGCCGTTGTTGTCGACGCGCGAGAGCTCTTCCCGGGCGGCGACGATCTTCGAGTTGTAGGCGCGGGCGATGAGGTCCTGCGCGGCCTTCTCCAGCTCCGGAGAGAACCGACTCCCCGCCAGCACGTCGAAATCTTCGTCGTCGGGGAGCACCGCCGACTCTTCGAACTCACTCTTCACCGCCCGCAGCGCGGCGACCAGCTCCTCGTCTCGGCCCTTCTTCTGGCCCTCGGCGTGGAGCGGCGTCGCCTCCACCGCTTCGCGCATCGCCGAGAACGCCGCGCTGACGCCGCTCTTCACCCGCGCGGCCACCTGCGGCGAGTAGTCGAACACCGGCCGGACCCGGGCCCGGGCCTCGTCGCGGCGCCGCTGCGTCTGGGCCTCGTCGTGCACCTCGAAGTCGCGGCTGGCCTTCAGCACCGCCACCGAAGAGGCGTGAAAAGGCGTGCCCACCTGCTCCGGCGCGAGCTCTGGAATGCGCTGGCCGGAGAGCCCGGGCGTCAACAGGAACGCGGCCACCACCGAGATGCCCACCAGCACGCCGCCCAACGCCAACGGTCGCGGGAGCCCTGCGCCCGAAGCCCACGCCGGCCGCGGCGGGCTGTTTGGTACCTCAGCCATGATGCGTCGGCACCCTATGGCGCACGGGGCGACCGTTCAAGCAACCCCGCCGACGTCAGCCCACGACCGCGGTGCTGGTGAAGAGGAAGATCTTCTGCCCGAGCCGCGCCACGCTGAAGTGCTGCCTGAGCGGGCGCTGCTCGTTGGCCATGAAGGCCCTCAACCCCGGGTAGAGCGACAGCAGCGTGACAAGAATCTCCGCCACGTCGGCGGAGGGCGGCACTCCCAGCTCGATCTTCGCGCGCCCTTCACAGGCGGTCAGCAGCGAGCGGGGAATGAGGACGGTGATGTTCACGCGGGAGGCGGTGATGCTCTCACTGGCCGCGGCGCGGCTTCAAGCGGAACGAACAACGGGCTGCCCAGCCACACCAGCGTCACCCCCACGCCCAGCGTCACTCCGAAGGCGTGCACCGCCTGCGTACTGGAGATGGCGAGCAGACCGAACGACAGCAGCGTGGAGACCGCCCCCAGCCCGACCGCCAGCCAGGCCTCGCCGCCATCGTCGGGGTGCTCGAGCAGGAAGATGCCGTAGTCGACGCCCATGCCCAGCAGCAGCCACAGCGCCAGCACGTGGAACAGCGAGAAGGGCTCGTCGAGGAAGCCCACCACGCCCAGCGCCGCCAGCGAGGCCAGCGCGGTGGGCAGCAGCGCCCGCCACGCCTGCGCCCGGAAGCGCCACCAGAGCGCGGCGAAGATGACGAAGTAGCCCGCCACCAGCAGCTCGCTCATGCCCACCCGCCAGCGGCGCATGAGCGACGAAATCTCTCCCGTGCGGTCGACGAACTTCACGCCCGGGAGCGCGCCCAACGTCGCGAAGCGCTCCAACGCTTCGCGCGAAGGGCTGTGGAGCATCACCACGTTGGCGTCGGCCAGCCGCAGCGGCCGAAGCGCCGCGCCCACCGAGGTGCCCAGCACTGCGTCGACGCCCAGCTGCTCCGACTCGATGAAGGGTGGCGCCTCGCCGTCGAGCTCATCCTTCAGCCCTTCCAGCACGGCCGCCCGGGCCTTCGCCCACACCGCGCGGTTCTCCTCTTGTCTTCGTGGAGAAGGGACCCACTGGCTGACCGCGTCGTAGCGCAGCAGCTGGCCCTCGCTGATGAATGCGTCGAGCCGCTCCAGCAGCGCCTCTTCCCGTGCCAGGCGCTCGCCCTCGTCGGCGCCGCGCACCACGAAGAACTGCGCAGGGCTGGGCAACCCGATGCGCTCCGCCAACGCCTTCTGCGCGGCGAGCAGGTGCGGTGGGCTGGCCTGCAGCGCCCGCACGTCGTCCTGCGCGCGCAACCGGAAGATGCCCACGCCCGCGACGAGCAGCACCAGCGCCAGCGCGACCGCCAACCTCGCGCCGCTCAGCGACGGCCACTTCGCCCGCGTGCCCGCCCACACCCGGGAGAAGCGCGTCGACCGCACCTGCCCGCTGTCGAGGAACGGGAAGAAGGCCAACACGGTGAGGAAGGCCGCCGCCAGCCCTGCTCCGGAGAAGAGGGCCACCTGCCGCAGCCCCGGCATGGGGGTGATGGCCAGCATCACGTAGCCCGCGACGCTGGTCACCATGGCCAGCAGCAGCGCCGGCTTCAGCAGCTCCAGCAGCTGATGGCGCTCGACCTCCGGCCTCGCCTGCCGGGCCGCGAAGTAGTGGATGCCGTAGTCTTCGGCGACGCCCACCAGCGAGGCGCCGAACACCAGCGTCATCAGGTGCACCTTGCCGAACACCAGCACGCAGGCCGAGAGCCCCGCGGCGACGCCCGTGCCCACCGAGAGCACCACCAGGATCAACGGGCGCGGCGACCGGAAGGCGAGCCACATCACCAGGATGATGGCCAGCAGCGAGCCCAGACCGATGGTGTTCACCTCGTTGTTGGCCTGCACCGAGGCGGTCTCCGCGAACAGCGGCACCCCGGCCACCAGCAGCGTGGTGTCGGTCGCCACCCTGGCCTTCGCCGCGTCGAGCGCCTGCTGCAACCTCGGCTCGCTGCCCAGCGACATGCCCGCGCCCTTCACCTCGAAGCGCAGCAACACCTCGTCGCCCACGCGCAGTTGACCGTCGACCGGGCGCACCCGGCTGGCCTGCGCGCGCTCCCGCAGGAACTCCGGGAAGAGCTGGAGCGGATCGTCGCGGAAGTCACCCAGGCGCGCCGCCATCGGCTGTTGGAGCTGCAACAGCGCGCGCTCCGTCAGCTGCTCCGCGGACAGCGCGGCGAGCTGGGACCGTTGCCCGGCCGTCAGCAGGCGGTCCCGATGCGGGAGCAACGCCTCCAGCAGCGAGTCCTCCGGTGAGGCGGGCAGCGGAACCGGCGCCAGCACGGAAGCGTCGACCGCCGCCTCGAAGCGGGCAGCCTCCGTCGCCGCGTCCGGACCGCCCACCAACACCACCACCTGACGGGAAGCGCTGTCGGCGAGCGCGCGCAGCGCACCCTCGGCCACCTCGTCGCGCTCGCCCTGCGGCAGCAGGCGGAGCAGATCCGTCTCCACCTGGAGCCCGCCGGTCCACAGGTAGACCTGGTGGGCCACCAGCGCCGCGAAGGCGAGCGTCCAGAAGAAGGTGAGGCGCGGGTTCACGGAGCGGGCGCCAGCGAGATCAACGTCACGTCACCGCTCTCTTCGTGCAGCGTCACCGAGCGGACGAAGGCGTCACCCTTGAGCGAGATGCGGGTGAAGGCGCGGGTGAGCGGGCCGGCCTTCGGGACCAGCTCGATGCTCCAGCCCTCGCCCTCCACCGCGCCCCGCGCGTCGAAGTGCTGGCTGAGCACCGCGAAGTCACCGGCCAGCAGCGAGAACAGCAGCTGGGTGATGACCTTCACCGTGGGCTCGGTCTTCGCGTCGAGCGCGAAGAGCTGCTCGCTGCCCTGCATGGAGCGGATCTCGTCGGCGGTCACCGTGAGCTGCGAGGCGAAGGGCGCGGCGGTGTTCCACTTCACGCCGGCGCCCTTCTTCACCTCGTAGGTGCCGGATGATCTGAAGGGGCGCTTGAAGCCCTTCACCTGCTTGCTCTGCTCGAAGGTGCCGGTGAGCACCTCGCGCTGCACCAGCTTCGCCTGCACCCGGCTGGCCACGTCGCCGTCGGCCGCCAGCAGCAACAACACCAGCGCGGCGCTCATGGCGCCACCCCCAGCCGCTCCCACAGCACGCGGGGAGTGACGTACTGGAGCTCCTGCGTCTTTGCGTCGACGGCCACTTGCACGGTGTACCCCCGGGTCAGGGTCTCGCCCTCGGACGTGATGCGGTAATCAAGCTTCAGTCGATGTTCATATTCGACGATCTCCGCGCGCACCGTCAGCGGCTGCAGGAGCTTCGCCGAGCGCACGTACTTGAGCCGGAGATCGACGATGGGCCACAGGTAGCCGCTCTCCAGCATCTGCCGGTAACCGTAGTTCAGGCTCCCCAGCAGCTCCGCGCGCGCCTGCTCGAAGTACTTGAGGTAGTGGCCGTGCCACACCACGAACATGGGGTCGCAGTCGTAGAACTGCGGCGCGATGTGGAGCTCGTGTACCCAGCGACTCATCGAACCACCTTCCTCCACAACAACAGCGGCAGGCGAAGGAGCATGCCCACGAAGAGCCGGGCGTGCATGCCCGAGATTCGGACGTTGTCCCACAGCGCGTCGAAGTGGCTCACGCCGTCGAGCGGGTAGGTCACCGCGGTGGGCAGGTTGACGACCTCCACCCCACGCCACACCAGACGCACGGCGATCTCCGGGTCGAAGTCCATGCGCTTGCCGATGCCCGGCACGATGGCCGCCAGCGTGGCCTCGAGCGGATACACCCGGAAGCCGCACATGGAGTCGCGGATGGCGAAGGACAGCGTGTTGATCCACACCCAGATGTGCGTGAGGTAGCGGGCGTAGAGGCGCGCCTTCGGCACCGAGGCGTCGTACTGCGGGACGCCGCTCACCAGCGCTGCGGGGCTGGCCTTCGCGGCGTCGAGGAACCGCGGGAGATCATCGAGCGCGTGTTGCCCGTCTGCGTCCACCTGCACCGCGTGGGTGAAGCCCAGGCGCTTCGCCTCCTCGAGGCCCGACATCACCGCCGCGCCCTTCCCGCCGTTGCTGGCGCGCCGGTACAACGACACGCCCTCGCGCTGCGCCAGCGCGTCGAGCACCGCGGCGCAGGCGGGGTTGCTGCCGTCGTCCACCAGCAGCACCGGCAGCGCCCGCGCGCGCACCTGGTCCACCACCGCGCCGATGGCGTGCTCGTGGTTGTACACGGGGATGACCACCACCGGGTTCATCAGGCGAACACCACCCGGCCGCTGGAGTACGTGCGGCCCTCACCGGTATACCGGAAGCTCAGCGAGCGCTTCGCCGTCTGCCAGCCCAGGGTCAGCGTCACCCGGTGGCCCGGCACCATCAGCGCCTGGAACTTGAGCGCCTCCAACCGGGTGAAGGCGCCGGTCATCGGGAAGACCTCCCTGGCCCACGCCACCGCCCAGTCCAGCTGCGCCACGCCCGGCACCACCGGCACCTCTGGGAAGTGGCCCTGCAGCACGCGCAAGTCGGGAGAGATGAGGAGCCGCAGCTCCGCCTCCTCTGCCCCCCGCGAAATCCACGTCGGCTCCGGCCGCTCTGGTGCAAACAACGCTGTCAACAACGCCTCCGGGGTCTTGCCCCGCTCGTCGACCGGCAGGGCCTCGGGAAATCGGAACCGGCGGGGTCTGGCCACCGGCTCGACCACCTCGTGCACCGAGCGCTTGAGTTTCTCAATCAGAACTTTGCGCGGCAGCGCCTTCGCCTCGTCGGTGGGCACGCCCACCAGGGCCAACGTGACCCGGGGCCCGGGCAACGCCACCACCCGCGCCTCGCGGAGCAACCCGGTGGCCAGGCAGGTGCGCTCCAGCAGGTCGAGCGACACGCGCTTCTCTTCAATCTTCGCGATGCGGTCGCTCCGCCCCAGCAACCGGAAGTCCGACCCGTCGAAGTCCACCCGGTCCGCGGTGGTGAAGAAGGCGTCCTCGAGCAGGTGCGGGCTCCGCACCTCCAGCAGCCCATCGGCCGACGCGCGCACCTGCACGCCAGCCAACGGCCGCCACGCCGACGACGCGCCCTGCCGCCAGGCCACGCCCCCCGTCTCCGAGCTGCCGAAGACCTCATACGGGGCATGCCCCAGCACCTGGCGCGCCAACGCCGAGGCCTCGGGCGGGAGCGGACCACCCGAAGAGAAGACCGCGCGGGTCTGCGTCGTCCACGCGCGCGCGTCCGGCAGGCGCTTGAGGTGCGCGGGGCTCGACACCAGCACCGACGGGCCGGCCGCGAGATCCCGCTCCAGCTCCTCGGGGTACTCCAGGCGCCTCGGCGCCAACTGCCGCCCCGACAACACCGGCCACAGCACGGTGAAGAGCAACCCGTAGATGTGTTGATGCGAGACGGTGGAGACGAAGCGCGTCTCCGCGGGCAACCCCGCCCCGAAGGTGGCCTCCAGCGTCGCCACCTCGTCGAACAGCTGCCGGAGCTGCTTCCCGATGGCCGCCGGCGCGCCGGTAGAGCCCGAGGTGAACACCACCACGCCGGGGAGCGAACGGTCGAGCGCGCCAGGCGCCGGCAGCGGCGCGCGCACCAGCGGCAACCAGCCGTCGATGTGTGGTTGGAGCGCGGCGCGGGTGGCCGGCAGATCGTCGCCCGGCAGCACCACCTGCACCCCGTCGGCCCAGGCGTGGAACAGCGTCGCCGCGAAGGCCGCGCGGTCGTCGGTGAAGAGCGCCAGCCGCTTCATGTCACCGCGACCTCATGCTGCTTCTTCACCCGCAGCCGGATGAGGTACTCCACCCCGCCGAACACCCCGATGGCCAGGTACGAGAGCGCGCCGTTGTAGAGCGCCCAGACGCGGTCGCTCCCCCACAGGCAGGTGGCGGCGGAGACCAGACCGTTCACCAGGAAGAAGCCACACCAGGCCACCGTCACCTTGCGGGTGTAGGCCACCGCGTGAAGCGGGAGCTGCGGTTCCTTGAGCCGGGCGAGGCGCTCCACCATGGGCATTCCTGAACGCAGGGTCACCGCGAAGAGCACCAGCAGCGAGGCGTTGACGAACACCGGGTACCAGCGGAGCGGCCAACCGGCGTTCAACACGCCCGTCACCGCCGCCAGCGCGAAGGCGCCCAACGCCAACAGCACCCAGCCTCGCTGCTTGCTGGCCGCCAGGCGCAGCGCGCCCAACAGCACCAGCGACAACGCCAGCCAACGGGGCTCGATGCGGTCGCCCAGGAGCCAGATGGCCAACGGGTACGCGGCCGTGAGCGCCGCGAAGGCGACGGTGCGCAACACGAGGGCGTCAGGCGGCGGGCGGGGCGGCCACGTCGTCGTGAATCAACGCGTACAGCGCGTCGACCACGTCCTGGACCGTGCGCACCTTCTTGAAGGCCTCGGGCGTCATCCGCTTGCCGACCATGGGCTTGAGCTGGACGATGAGATCGACGGCGTCGATGCTGTCGATGTCAAGCTCTTCGTAGAGGCGCGCCTCGGGCTTGATGAGCTCCGCCTTGATGCCGAAGGTCTCGGTCAGCACTTCAACACACTTGGTGTGGATCTCTTCTTTCGTCACGATGCCGCTCCGGAACGGTGGTGGTTGACCAGCGCCGCCAACGCCTGCACCGACGCGAAGTGCTTCTTGGTCTCGGCGGCGTCGGCGGACAACTTGATGCCGTACTTCTTCTGCAGGCCTACGCCCAGCTCGAGCGCGTCGATGGAGTCGAGGCCCAGGCCGGTGACGAACAGCGGCGCCGCGGGGTCGATCTCCTCGACCTTCACGTCTTCGAGGTTCAGGGTTTCGATGATGAACTTCGCCACTTCCTGCTCAAGAGGTTGCACGGCCAGACTCCTGCTCGAAGAAGGCTTCGAGGTGTGTGTTCAAACGACGGACAGCGAGGGCTTCGGGCACCCCGTCCTTGAGGAAGGGGTCTACCTGAAGATCGTCATGAACGCTGATGACGAAATGCATGCGCCGGGGAGGCACCTGGTACCAGCGCTGGTAGCGCGCCAGGCCTCGCGGGTTGCAGGTGACGACCACCGGCGTGATGGCGCGCCGGGCGCGGATGGCCACGTTCGCCGCGCCGCGTTGGAACTTGATCTCACCGCTCTCGGGCGTGCGCGTGCCCTGCGGGAAGACCACGATGTCGTCGCCCAGCGCCAGCGCCCGGTCACAGCCGGTGACGAGGCCCGGACCCTGGTCGTTGGTGATGTAGCCCGCGGCCTCGATGGGCACGCGCATGAAGGGGTTCTTCAGCAGGTTGCTGCGCACCACCGCGCAGAAGCGCGGCACCAGCGAGCCGATGATGACCACGTCGATGAGCGAGGGGTGGTTGGCGAGGATCAACAGCCCGGGCCGCTGCAGCTTCTCGACCCCGTGGAGCTCGTAGTCCAGCACGCCCAGCAACCGCATGATCTCCACGAAGGTGCGGAACCACCACCGCACGATGCCGCGCGAGGCCATGCGCTGGCGGTCCCGCGTGCGGTGCCGCAGCAGCACGTACGAGAACAACACCACCCCCAGCGTCAGGGTGACCACGCCGAAGAGCACGAAGCAGAAGCCGGTGGTGAGGATGCGGAAGAAAATCTCGAGCCGGTTCCCCTGCTCCGGGCCGGCGTGCACCGCGGCGCTCATGACCGCCTCCAGACGTAGCCGGTGGCGTCGTCTTCGACGCGGTAGGTCGCCTGCGCCGAGAGCGCGAAGGCCAACAACGCCAGCGCGTGAGGAAGCGCGCCGGGCGCCGCCGTGCCGTCGCGCTCGCCCGGCGTGAGCGAGAGCGGCCCGCCGCGCTTCACCTGCCAGGCCCACGCGTAGTCCGCGGGCGCCTCGGGGTAGTCTGCCTCGTGCAGCGGGTGCGGCGAGGCGTCGTACACCACCAGCACCGCCTCCTCGGCGAGCGTCAGCGCCTCCAACAGCCCGGCCTCCGGCGTGCACAGGCCGTTGGCCACCGCCACCACGTTGGCCGTCTCGCCGCGGATGATGGAGTACTGCCCGCCCACCGCGTTGTGCACCGAGAGCGCGAAGCTGGCCGGCGACAGCGGTGCGCCCTTCGCCAGCTCGGACAGCAACTCGGCGCTGCGCGGGGCGTCGCCGTGGCGCGAGGCGAACACCAGCGGGAGGCCCCGGCGCTCTCCCTGTGCCCACTGCGTCACCTGCACCGCGAGCCGGCCCAGCTTCTCGACCCGGCGCCGCTGCATGGCGGGGACCTCGGTCAGCGGGGGGACCTCGGCGCCGCGCGGCGTGCTGGGGCTGCGGGCCCAGGCCTCCCAGGCCTCGGGCGTGCTCAACCCCGGCGCCCAGGCGGCCCACCGGGTGATGTCGAAAGTCAGCCCCACGCCCGCGCGCCAATACCAAATCTGCGCCCGCTGTCAGCACCGCCCCGACACATTCGCGCGCCCCGGCCGCGGGAAGAATCGTGTGGCTCAAGAATTACACGGACACCGCACCGCGACGCGCTTTCCGGCCCGTCAGTACTCTCCGCGGAGGCCGAGGAACGGTCGGATGGGCAGATGGTTGAAGCGCCCCTGGTTGGGCATCACCCCGCCCGTCACCTCGCCGGCGCCGTAGACCCACGAGTACACGTTCATGGTGTTGGTGACGTTGAGGATCTCCGCGTACACCGCGCACGAGACCGGGCCGAGCTCGAAGCGGTACTCGCCGCGGAGGTTGAGCTCGAAGAAGAACGGGTAGCGCTCCGAGGAGGTCTCGCCGAAGACCGGCACCCAGTGCTGGCCGGTGGCGTCGGGCACGAAGGTGTCGACCGGCGTGTACGGCCGCCCGGTGCGGAAGTTGACGCGCGAGTGCACCAGCCAGTGCTTGTTCGGCGACCAGCTCACCCCGCCGGCCGCGGAGAAGGTCTGCTCGAACTGCCCCGGGTACGACGCGCGGCCCGCCGCCAGCGGGTTGGACCGCTCGGCGCTCATCACCCCCACGCCCAG
>CALNBU010000552.1 GCA_937875615.1 uncultured Archangium sp. | reverse complement strand
TAGGAGGCGTTCATCGACGCGGCGGGCTCGAGGATGAACGTCGGGCCGACGCGGCGGAGCGTGGCCTGGTGTCGGCTCACCGCGCGGTCGCGGACGCGAATCACCGCGTCGTTGGCGCGACCGATGGGGTTCTCGGCGTAGGGCACGGCGAAGCTCCGGCCCTCGTCGAGGCCGGTGACGCAGGTGAAGCTGGCGGCGTGGGTCTCGGCCACCTGCACCTCGCCGCCCAGCAATTCTTCGGCGACGAAGGCGGTGCCCAGGGTCTTGCGCTTGTCGTGGGAGGCCGCGTCGACGGGGCGCCGGAGCACCACGTCGTTGGGGAGCGTCAGCACCTCGTCGGGCAACACCAGCCGCGCCACGTGCGCCGGAAAGAGCGTGCCGCCCACCTGGACGCTCTGCGCGGCGGTGACGCTGAGCTGCCCGGCGCCCAGGGTCAGCGAGAGCAGCCCGTGGGGGAGCCCGTCGATGCAGATCTGGTCCCTGGCGCCGCCGCCCACGGTGAGGGTGCCGTCGGCCAGATCGATGGGCGTGGTGTCGTTGTTCCAGATGATCTCGATGCGCATGGCTCGCCGGAAAGCAGGAAGAATGCCGTCGCCAAGCTCCTGAAATAACGGAAGTCGCGCGGAGGTCCGGCGTGCGCCCAGCGGGAGACGTGTCGCGGCGCAGAGACGCGGCGCTGTGCTTCTTTTCGGCGCCGGACCCGGTGGGCGGGCGCGGTAGGGTGGCGCCACCGATGCGAACGATGGGGCTCCTGATGGTGTGGATGCTGGCCGGCTGCCGCGACGAGCAGGCAGGCCCGAAGAACCGCGCGGCGGTGGCCGCCCCTCCGCCGGTCGCAGGTGGGGCGGTGCGCGCGCTGGACTCCGCGCCGGCGCTCACCTTCACCAGCGGCGCCACCTGGGGCGGAGGGGCGGTGACCTACCTGGGGTCCATCGTCGATCCACCGGCGCCGCAGCCCGGACAGAACGTGACGCTGCGGCACTTCTTCCGCGCCAACGCGGCGGTGCAGCCCGGGTGGCGCTTCTTTCTCCACGTGCTGGACGAGGGCAGCGGCCGGCAGGTGGGCAACCTCGACCACGAGCTGCAGAACGGCGCGGCGCCGCTCGGCACCTGGCCGCTGGGCAAGGTGATTGAAGACGTGCACGGCTTCCAGATGCCGGCGACGCCCGGCGGCTTCCGGCTGTACCTCGGCTTCTGGAACGAGTCGGGCCGGCTGGCCGTCGACACCGCCGCGTCGTCCGACGGCAGCGGGCGGGTGCGCGGCCCGAAGCTGGAGGGTGGCCAGGCGGCGCTGCCCGAGTACGTGGCGCCGCGCGCGGCGCAGGCGCCGGTCATCGACGGGAAGCTCGACGACGCGGTGTGGGCCGGGGCGAAGGCGGTGACGCTCAACCGGAGCTTTGACGGCGCCCCCGCCAGCCGGAAGACGACCTTCCGCATCGTGTGGGACGACGCCAACCTCTACGTGGGCTTCTTCGCGGAGGACCCCGACGTGTGGGGCACCAAGCGCAACAAGGACGACGACATCTACAATGAAGACGCGCTGGAGATCTTCCTCGACGCCGACGGCGACGGCGCGACCTACAACGAGCTGCAGGTCTCTCCCCACAACGTGAACTTCGACGCCAGCTTCGCGGCGCGCCGCAGCGACCTCGCCACGGCCATGGCCTGGGAGTCGGGCATGCAGACCGCGGTCTTCGTCAAGGGCACGCTCGACGACGACAGCGACCGCGACGAGTACTGGAGCGCGGAGATGCGCATCCCGCTGGCCTCGCTGAACGCGGTGCCCCGCCTCCCGCCCCAGCCCGGCGACCGCTGGCGCTTCAACGTCTACCGGCTGGAGCACCACGTGCGGCGCAAGCAGATAGAGGGGCAGTCGTTCTCTCCGCTCTTCGTGGGCGACTTCCACGCGCTGCCGCGCTTCGGGTGGCTCGTCTTCCAGTGACGCCGCCCCTCGGCGCGACGCCCGACGCCGGCGGCGTGCGCTTCGCCCTGGCCTCCCACTTCGCCACCCGGGTGGAGCTGTGCCTCTTCGACCCCGCGGCGCCCGCGCGGGAGCTGCGGCGGTGGACGCTCCCCGAGCAGAGCGACCACGTCTTCCACGGCTACGTGCCGGGCCTCCGCGCCGGCGCGCTCTACGGCTTCCGGGTGCACGGGCCGTGGGCGCCGCGGGAAGGGCACCGCTTCAACCCCCACAAGCTGCTGGTCGACCCCTACGCGCGCGCGGTGCTGGGCAAGCCGGACCCCGCCGCGCCGCTCGCGGGCCACGTCCCCGGGTACCCGGAGCTGGCCGACGCGCGCGACTCGGCTGCGGGCGTGCCTCGCAGCGTGGTGGTGCAGGACGACTTCGACTGGCAGGGCGACACCGCGCCCCGGGTGCCCTGGCACCGCGCGCTGCTGTACGAGCTGCACCTCAAGGGCTTCACCAAGCTGCACCCGGAGGTGCCGCCGGAGCAGCGCGGCACCTACCTCGGCCTCGCGCACCCCGCGGTCATCGCGCACCTGCAGTCGCTGGGCGTCACCAGCGTGGAGCTGTTGCCGGTGCACGAGTGCGCGCCCGAGGGCTTCCTGCTGGAGCGCGGCCTCACCAACTACTGGGGCTACAACACGCTCTCGTTCTTCGCGCCCGACCAGCGCTTCGCGTCGCGCCCCGGCGCGCAGGTGGAGGAGTTCAAGACGCTGGTGCGCGCGCTGCACGCCGCAGGCATCGAGGTGATTCTCGACGTGGTCTACAACCACTCCTGCGAGGGCGGCGAAGAGGGCCCCACGTTGAGCCTGCGCGGCGCCGACAACGCCACCTACTACTGGCAGGGCCGCGACTTCACCGGCTGCGGCAACTCGCTGGCGGTGCACCGCCCCCGGGTGCTGCAGCTGGTGATGGACTCCCTGCGCACCTGGGTGCGCGAGTACCACGTCGACGGCTTCCGCTTCGACCTCGCGCCGACGCTGGCGCGGGGACCTTCGGGCGACTTCGACGCGCACGCCGCCTTCTTCGCGGCGCTCTTCCAGGACCCGGAGCTCTCGAAGGTGAAGCTCATCGCCGAGCCCTGGGACGTGGGCCCCGGAGGCTACCGGCTGGGCGGCTTCCCGCTGCACTTCGCCGAGTGGAATGACCGCTACCGCAGCACGCTGCGCCGCTTCTGGCGGCAGGACCCGGGGCAGC
>CALNBU010000551.1 GCA_937875615.1 uncultured Archangium sp. | reverse complement strand
GGTGCGAAGTCCCCGTGGCTGCGGCGGATCGCGGTCACCCTGTTGCTGCTGGTGCTCTCGGCGGCCACCACCGAGGTCATCGGAATCCACGCCCTGTTCGGCGCCTTCCTCTTCGGCGCCGTGCTCCCGAAGGATGGTCACCTCGCGGAGACCATGGCCGAGCGCATCGAGACGGTGGCGGTGGGAATGCTGCTCCCGCTGTTCTTCGCCTTCTCCGGGCTCCGCACCCAGATTGGGCTCGTCAGCCAACCCTCGGAGTGGCTGGTGACCGCGGCCATCATCGGCGTGGCCACCCTGGGAAAGTTCGGCGGCAGCTCGGTCGCCGCGCGCCTCACCGGCCTCAAGTGGCGCGAGGCGAGCGCGGTGGGCATCTTGATGAACACGCGCGGCCTGATGGAGCTCATCGTGCTCAACATCGGATACGACCTGGGCGTCATCTCCCAGCAGGTCTTCACCATGCTGGTGCTGATGGCGCTGGTCACCACCTTCGCCACCACGCCCATCCTCAACCTCGTCTACCCCGACGCCGAGCTGACGAAGGACCGACTGGCCGGCGCCGACGAGCCCCAACCCGGCCACGCCACGCCTTGGACGGTGATGCTGTGCGTCTCGGACTCCACCGTGGGCCCCGGGCTGGCGACGCTGGCCTCCGCGCTCCTCGGGCGCCGCGAGCGGCCGGCCCAGGTGCTGGCGCTGCACCTCTGGCGCCCCAGCGACCGGCCCTCGGTGAATCAACGCCGAGACCAGGAGCGCGTGGAAGACGGGCCGCTCAAGCCGCTGCTGGAGCGCGCGCGGTCGTTGTCCCTGAGGTCCGGCCGCTGGCCTTCGTCTCCGCCGACCCCGCGAAGGACATCGTCAACACCGCCGAGTCCAAGCAGGCCTCGCTGGTGCTGCTGGGCGCGCACAAGCCGCTGTGGCTCGAGGGGCGCATGGGCGGCACGGTCACCGAGGTCGCGCAGAGCTCCACGCGCCCGGTGGCGGTGCTGGTCGACCGCGGCCTCAAGCGCCTCCAGCGGGTGCTGGTGGCCTACGTGGGCGGCGCAGAGGACCGCGCGGCGCTCGAGGTGGCGCGGCGCCTCGGCGGTGCGCCCGGCGTGAGCCTGACCATGCTGCACGTGGTGAAGCCGGGTCAGGGAACTGCGCCAGGGCGCGGGCGCGCGCAGGTCGCCGAAGTCATCTCCGACGAGTCGATTCCCCAACCGGAGCTGGCGGCGCTTCAGTTGCAACTCAAAGTAGTGGAGCACGACTCGCCCGCGGAGGCGGTACTGGCCGAGGCCGAGGCGGGGTATGATCTCATGGTGCTTGGCATCAACCCGCGACTGGGCCTCGACGATGGCCTCATCAGCCTCCGACGCCGGAGAGTGCTCGAAGAGTCCTCCATCTCCACGCTGGTGGTGCACCCGCCAGGAGAGCCCCGCGCATCGACGAGCGCCCTGGCGGTGACCGCGCTGCAGCAGGAGCATTGACGTGCACTTCGGCGCGACCCTGCGGCTCCTGCGATTGGAATCTGGCCTCGGGCTTCGGGAACTCGCGGGGCGCCTCGGTCTCTCGAGCGCCTACCTCAGTCGCGTCGAGAACGGCCTCGACGCGGCGCCCACCCCCGCACGCCTCGACGCCATGGCGCGCGAGCTGCGCGTGCCGCCCACCCTGCTGATGGGGCTCGCGCAGAGAATCAGCCCCCTGGTGATGGAGTACGTGGAGACGGTGCCCGGCGCCGGCGCGCTCTTCCTGGAGATGGCGCACCGGGAGCTGAGCGCGGAGCAGCTGGTCGAGGTGTTGGCGTTCATCGACCAACGCTTCCCGCGCAAGCGCCGCCAGACCACGCCCCCCCGACTGAGCGAGCTGCTCTCCGTCGAGCGGGTGGTGGTGGGCCTCGACTGTGGTTCGCTCTCGGACGCGCTCGACGTCGCGGCCTCCCGGCTCGGTCACGCCATGCCCGGAGGTGCCGCGGCGGTGGCGCGAGCCCTGCGCGTCAGGGAGGCCGCCGTCTCGAGCGCCATCGGCGGCGGCGTGACGGTGCCCAGCGCCACCGCGCCCGACGCCACGCTGTCGGCGGCGCTGGTGGTGCTGGGCGCGCCGCTGAAGGTCACGACGCCCGACGACGTCCCGCTGGAGGTGGTGGTGACCTTCACCGGCCCCCGAGACAGCGCCGCGCGCCGCCTCGCGCTCGGGCAGGTGGAAGATATCCAGAATGCCATCGGCCTGCCCGTGC
>CALNBU010000550.1 GCA_937875615.1 uncultured Archangium sp. | reverse complement strand
TCCCTACACGACGCTCTTCCGATCTCCCGAGATGAGCAGCGACAACCCCACCGTGGCGTTCGTCCGGCGCGAGGGCGCCGCGTCGGCCGGCTTCGAGAGCTCCAGCTGCGAAGGGAGGTACGCCGGCATCAGGGGCGGCGGGGTGGTCTGGGCGAGGGCGAGGGTCAGCGCGAGGGTCAGCATGGCGCCCGTACAGAGCAAGGCGTGGGCCACGCGCCGCCCGAGGGGCGAAGGTCCGCGGGTGTGCAGCCGCCTTCACAAACGCCCGCGCCGGGTGTGCAACGCGCGTACGTTTCGCCCTGCCCGTCGCGCGTCACGAAGCGCTTGGCGGAAATCCACCGCGCGGCAAGAGTGAGCCCGGTGAGCGAGAACCGGGCGAAAGAGCGAAAGCGGGTCGGCCTGCTGGTGAAGCTGGCGCACAAGGGCGTCGAGGAGTTCGCCCAGAAGTACGCCACCAACCTCTCCGAGGGCGGGATGTTCATCCGCACCCGCGAGCCGAAGCCGCGCGGCACGGAGCTCAACTTCAAGGTCGAAATCGCCGACGGCCAGCGCGTGCTGCAGGGCATCGCCGTCGTCCGCTGGACGCGCGCGGCGAATGACCTCGCGGGCCCGCCGGGCATGGGGCTGGAGTTTCTCCAGCTCGACGACGCCTCCCGCGCGCTGGTCGACCGGATGCTGGGCCCGCGCGCGCCGGCCGTCGCGCCGGTGGTGCCGGTGGTGCCGGTGGTGGACATCGAGGTGGAGGTGGCTCCGGCCGCGCCCGACAACGCGGTGGACCTCGACCTGAGCGCGCTGGTCGACGCCACGCCCGCCCCGCCGGAGGAGAGCCCCTTCGACGTGGACCTGGGCGAGCCGGAGACCGTGCTCCCCGAGGTGCGCAGCGAGGCGCCGCCCGCCCCGCCGCAGGAGACGCCGGTGGTGCTGGAGGCCACCGTGGCGCCGCCTCCGCCGCCCCGCCTCTCGGGCGAGCCGGTCTTCCTGCGCGACGTGAAGCCCTCCGACGGCACCGGCCCCATCATCGGCATCGACCTGGGCACCACCAACTCCGCCTGCGCGGTGCTGGTGAACGGGCGCCCGCAGATTCTCCGCTCCCGCGACGGGCACAACACCATCCCCTCGGTGGTCTCGCTCAGCCGCGACAAGCTGCTGGTGGGCCACCGCGCGAAGGGCCAGCTGGTGCTGAACCCCACCCAGTCCATCATCGGGGCCAAGCGCCTGGTGGGCCGCGACTTCGACAGCCCCACGGTGCGGGAAGTGAAGGAGCGGGTGCACTTCGAGGTGGTGGAGGACGCCGCCCGGCGCGCGGGCGTGAAGCTGGGCGAGGCGGTGCTGTCGCTCGAAGAGGTGCAGGGCCTGGTGCTCAAGGAGTGCCGCGAGATGGCGGAGCAGGTGCTGGGCGTGCCGGTGTCGCGCGCGGTGGTGACCTGCCCCGCCTACTACTCGGAGCCGCAGCGCGAGGCGGTGCGCCGCGCGGGCGCCATGGCGGGCCTCAAGGTGGAGCGGGTGCTGAACGAGCCCACCGCCGCCGCCCTGGCCTTCGGCATGAACCGGGAGCTGGTGAAGACGGTGCTGGTCTACGACCTCGGCGGCGGCACCTTCGACGCCACGCTGCTCAAGCTGGAGGGCAACGTCTTCGAGGTGCTGGCCACCGGCGGCGACGTCTTCCTGGGCGGCGTCGACTTCGACAACCAGCTGGTGGACCTCCTGCTGGAGCGCTTCGCCCAGTGGCACAAGCGCCCCTTCTCGGGCGACCGGGTGGCGCTCTCGCGCGTGGCGGAGGCGGCGGAGAAGCTGAAGATGTCGCTCTCGGAGATGGCCAGCTTCGAGGTGCACCTCCCCATGCTGGAGCTGGACGCCGGCGGGCGCCCGCTCGACCTGCGCACCACCGTGACGCGGGCCGAGGAGGAGGCCGCCTGCGCGGAGCTGGTGGACCGCACCATCGCCGCGGTGCAGGACGTGCTGCTGGACGCGAAGCTGAAGGCCTCGGCGGTGGACGACATCGTGCTGGTGGGCGGCATGAGCCGCATGCCGCTGGTGCGCGAGAAGCTCAAGGCGCTCTTCAAGAAGCCGCCGCACGCCTCGGTCAACGCCGACGAGGCGGTGGCCCTGGGCGCGGCGCTCTACACCGGCACCGTCGACAAGGTGTCGAGCCTGGTGCTCATCGACGTGGTGCCGATGACGCTGGGCGTGGGGCGGCCGGGCGGCGGCTTCCACCGCCTCATCGAGCGCAACACCCCGCTGCCGGCCACCAAATCCTTCGGCATCTCCACGCAGCAGCACGAGCAGACCGAGCTGGAGGTGCTCATCTTCCAGGGCGAGGACGCCAACGTGGCGGGGAACGAATTCGTGGGCGCCATCACCATCAGCGATCTGCCGAAGGGGCCCGCGGGCAGCGTGCAGGTGGCGGTGACGGTGAGCCTCGACGCGGAGTGCGTGGTGCGGGTGGAGGCGCGCGAGTTCCGCACCCGGCGCGAGGTGAAGGCCACCATGGCCACCCGCTACACCAACGAGGAGCTGGCGCAGAAGCTGGGCATCAGCCAGGCGAAGCGCGACGAGGCCCAGCGCGCCCGCGGCGCGGAGCTGGAGAAGCGCGCGGGCGGCTTCTGGGGAAAGCTGAAGAGCCTGTTCCGGCGGTGAAGGCCTCCGCTACGGGGCCAGCACGTCGCGCAGCGAGGCGTCTTTTTCGAACTGCGCCTTCGCGAAGGGGCACAGCGGCAGGTAGGTGACGCCGTTCTCCCGGGCCCAGCCCACCGCGAAGTCGAGCAGCGCGCGGCCGGCGCTCTGTCCGCGCAGCGCGTCGTCGACGTGCGTGTGGTCGATGATGAACTTCTTCTCGTTGACGCGTGAGAACGTCATCTCCGCCAGGCGCTGGCCGCCCTGCTCGATGAAGACGCTGGCCCGGTGCCCCTGCTCTTCCCGCTCGACTTTGAAATCGCCCATGTCGCTTGAGTGTACAGTCGCGCGCATGCCGTTTCGCCTCTCGTCGCTCTGCGCGCTGCTCCTGGCCTGTGGAGGCCGCACGTACATCAACCCGCCGCGCAGCGCCGAGGTGGAGGTGACGCCCGGTCGCGCCACCCTGACCTGGGAAGACGCCGACAACGCGGTGGTGACGCTCATCGTCCGCAGCATCGGCACGGAGGAGCCGACGCAGCCCACCGGCGCCGGCGTGGTGGGCGACGCGCTGGGCGAGACGGGCGTCATCCTCGCGCGCCTGGACCCCGGGGTGGAGCGCTTCATCGACAACCGGCTCCCGGAGAACTGCGGCCCCTTCGCCTGGCACCTCTGGTCGCGGGCGAAGGACGGCACCTGGTCTCCCGGCCCGCTGACGGTGCGCTCGGTGCGCGGCGAGCACACCCTGGCGCCCACCGTGCCCATCACCGACCTGGTGTGGGCCAACGAGGGTGAGTACGTGCGGCTGGCGTGGACGCCGCCGGAGGCGCACACCGGCTTCGTGGCCGCTACGCTGACGCGCAAGCCGGGCGGCGTCCCGGCGCGCTCCAACGACGGCACCATCGTCTACACCGGCCCCTCCACCTCGGCGAGCGAGCGGCGGGCGCACCTCTCGACCA
>CALNBU010000549.1 GCA_937875615.1 uncultured Archangium sp. | reverse complement strand
CGTTCTGGTCATGCCCCCAACCTGCCCTCGCGCGACCAGCGGAGCGATTCCCTCACGAGGGAAGTGCCAGCCCCCACGCTCCGTGGCACGAAGGGCCATGGCCAGCCGGGTCTTCGCGGCGTTGCTCAAGTACTGGCGCGGCCGCCGCGGCCTCTCCCAGCTCGACCTCGCGCTGGAGGCCGGCGTGTCACCCCGCCACGTCAGCTTCCTCGAGTCCGGGCGTTCGCAGCCGGGGCCCGCCATGGTGCGCCGGCTGCTGGGCGTGCTGCGCGTGTCGCTGCGCGAGCAGAACCAGGCGCTGCGCGCCGCCGGCTTCGAGCCGTCCTTCGCCGAGCCCGCCTACGACGCGCTCCCGCCCGACATCGACGCCGCGCTCGGCCACCTCCTGGAGCACCACGAGCCCTACCCGATGACGGTGGTGACGCCGGACGGTAGCGTGGTGCGGGCCAACGATGCCGCGCCACGCGTCTTCGGCGCCTTCGTCGCCGACCCTTCCGCGTTGCCCCGCCCGCTCGACATGGTCTCGCTGCTGTTCGACCCGCGGCTGATGCGGCCGTTCATCCTCGACTGGGACACGCTGGCCCACGCGGTGGTGACGCGCCTCCAGCGGGAGCGCCTGGAGCGCGAAGATCCGCGCCTCACCCGGGCGCTGGAGCGCGCGCTCGCCTTCCCCGGCGTGCCCCGCGCGTGGAAGACGCCCGACCTCTCCCGCGACGCGGCGCCCGCCTTGAGCGTGCGCCTCCGCCGGGACCGCCTGCGCGTCGCCTTCCTGCTCACCCTCACCACGCTCTCCGCGCCCCAGCAGGTCACCCTGGAGGAGCTGCGCATCGAGGCCGCGCTGCCGCTCGACGAGGAGACCCGGCGGGTCTGCCGACGCCTGGCGCGCGGGCCGCGGCGCCGCTGAAAGAGGCCGGGGCGGGCTACGCTGCCGCCATGGCTCACCCCCGCCCGGTCGCGCTGAAGTCCGACCTGAAGACGGCGCTGCAACGCGCGCTCGAACAGACGCTGGCCAACCTCAACGCCGCGCACGCCGACACCCGCGAGGCCGCCACCCACGAGGAGGCGAAGCCGGAGAACGACAAGGACACCCGCGCGCTGGAGCAGAGCTACCTCGCGCGGGGCCAGGCCGCGCGCATCGCCGCGCTGCAGAGCGGGCTGGCGGCGGTGGCCACGATGTCCATCGCGCCCACCCGGGTCGCGCGCGCCGGGGCGCTCATCACCACCGAAGACGACGAGGGCCAGGTGGCCCGCTGGTTCCTCGCCCCCGACGGCGGCGGCCTCCGGTTGCCGGGAGAGGTGCTGGTGGTGACGCCGGTGAGCCCGGTGGGCGCGGCCCTCTCCGGGCGCAGCGCCGGCGACGAGCTCGAGCTGGCCCTGCGAGGGCGCCGCAGGACCCTCAGCGTCACCGCCGTCGAATAGGCGTCACGCCACCGGCAGCTCCACCACCAGCAGCGCCCCCGGGCCGTGCTCCGGCGCGCGCGCCGTCACCTGACCTTCGTGCTGCCTGAGCACCTCCCGCACGATGGCGAGGCCGAGGCCCGCACCGCCGCTGCGGTCGAGTCGGTGAAAGGGCGCGAAGATGCGCTCACGCTCCGCCTCCGGGACCCCGACGCCGAAGTCCCGCACCGTCAGCCGCCACAGGCCACCGTCGCGCACCAGCCGCACCTCGATGGCCGAGTCCTTCGGGCCGTAGCGCACCGCGTTCGCCAGCAGGTTGTCGAGCGCCTGCCGCAGCGCCATGGCGTGCAACCGCGCCGGCGCCGGGCGGGCCAGCGCCACGTCCAGCCAGAGCCCGCGCGCCTCCGCCGCCGCC
>CALNBU010000548.1 GCA_937875615.1 uncultured Archangium sp. | reverse complement strand
CCACCAGGTTGCAGAGCGCCGCCGGCTGCCGGATGGAGCCGCCGGTGTCGGTGCCCAGCGCGCCGAACACCTGCCCAGCTGCCACCGCCGCCGCCGAGCCGCCGCTGCTGCCGCCGGGCACCCGCGTCAGGTCGTACGGGTTGCGCGTGGGGTGGAACGCGCTCGACTCGGTGGACCCGCCGAAGCCGAACTCGTCGAGGTTGGTCTTCCCCACCAGCACCGCGCCGGCCTGCTTGAGGCGCGCCACCACCGCGGCGTCCTGCACCGGCAGGTAGCCCTCCAGCATGCGGCTGCCGGCGGTGGTCGGCACCCCGGCGGTGACGATGTTGTCCTTGATGGCCAGCGGCACGCCGTCGAGCGGCCCGCGCTTCTCGCGCCGCGCATCCGAGGCCTCCGCCGCCCGCAACGCGCCGTCCGCGTCGACGTGGAGGAACGCGCCCACCCGGTCGTCGGTGTCGGCGATGCGCGAGAGCGCCGCCCGGGTGAGCTCCACCGAGCTGACCTCACCGCGCGCCAGCCGCCCCGCGGCCTCGAGCAGCGTCGTCACTCGAGGACCTTCGGGATGGCGAAGCTGGTTCCCACCTTCTGGGGCGCGTTGGCCAGCGCCGCCTCCACCCCGAGCTCTCCGCGCACCTCGTCGGGCCGCGTGGCGGCGGCGAGGTCGTGCCCGAAGACGGTGCAGGGCACTCCGTCGGTGGGCACCGTCGACAGCTGCTCCACCGCGTCCAGCACCTGCGAGAGCTGCGCCGTCAGCTGCGTCGCCTCGTCGTCGCTGAGCGCCAGCCGGGCGAGCTTCGCCACGTGACGCACCTGCGCCTGGTCGAGCTTCATCGCTGGAGGCGCTCGATGCCGTTGCGCGCCACCGCCGCCTCCGGCCCGTTGGGCAGCACCTCGAGGTAGCGCTCGTAGAACGAAATCGCCTTCGCGGTGTTCCCCGCCAGGCGCTGCGCTTCGGCCATGCCCATGATGGCCGGCCCGTAGCGCCGGTTCAGCTTCAGCGCCTCGGTGAACTCGGCGATGGCGGCGGTGGGGTTGGCCATGTCGAGCAGCGCCAACCCGCGTCCGGCCAGCGGCTCCGCGCGCTCCGGCCGCAGGTCGCTGGCCTTCTCGTAGTAGTCGATGGCCTGCTCCGGCCTCTCGCGGTTGCGCAGGCGCTCCGCGGTGGCCATCAGCGACTCGAAGGTGGGCTTCTTCTCGACGCCCGCATCGACCGACCCCGCATCGGGGAGCCCGGCGTCGACCTCTGGCCCGGCGTCCGGCGCGCCCGCATCGGCCGCCTCCACGCCAGCGTCGACCTCGTCCTCACCGGCGTCGGGCGGCTCCACCCCCGCGTCTTCCTCTTCGACCACGGTGACGACCGGCGGCACCTCGGCCTGCTGACGCAGCAGCAGCGCGTTGGCCCGGGCCTCGGCCTCGAGGCGAGCCGCCTCCCGTTGCGCGGGCTCGTAGAAGCCGAAGTAGTAGCCGGCGGCGCCGCCCACCGTCGCGCCCAGCAGGCCGAGCGCCAACCACCGGCCCATGCCGCCGCGTGCGGGCTGCTGCGGCGGCGAGGGGAGCGCGGCGAAGCGACTGCCCTGCAGCGTCTCGGTGGCCCGCCCCTCCTTGAAGGCCAGGTCGCGGTCGGTGTCGCGGCGCTTCGCGGGCGATTCCTCCTTCGGCACCACCGCGGGCGCCACCGGTGCCGAGAAGCTGCCGCCCTTCCAGGTCTCGGTAATCTTCTTGTCGTCGGGCGACGCCGGCAGCGCGG
>CALNBU010000547.1 GCA_937875615.1 uncultured Archangium sp. | reverse complement strand
AGAGCTCCGACATGTCGACGCGGATCATCGCATCGCGGGACCCGAACACCACCTCGGCCAGCCCGCGCGCCATCTCGGTCTTGCCCACGCCGGTGGGGCCGAGGAAGAGGAAGGACCCCATGGGCCGCCGCGAGGAGAAGCCGGCGTAGTTGCGGCGCACCACCTTCGCCACGCGATCGATCACCTCTTCGTGGCCGATGACCCGGCGCTTGAGGTCGCTCTCCAGCGACAGCAGCCGCTCGGAGTCGTTCATCAGCAGGCGCTCCTCGGGGAGCTGGGCCACCTTGGCCACCACCCGCGCCACGTCCTGTGGCTCCACCACCGCGTGCCCCTCGCGGTGGCAGCGGGAGCCGGCGAGATCGAGCACCGAGATGGCCTTGTCGGGGAGGAAGCGGTCGGTGATGTACTTGGCCGACATCGAGGCGGCCGCCTGCAGCGACTCCGGCGCGTAGGTGAGCCGGTGGTGCTGCTCGTAGCGGCCGATGACGCCGCTGAGGATGTAGACGGTGTCGGGGATCGACGGCTCGTTCACGAAGACGGGGGTGAAGCGGCGCTCCATGGCGGGATCGTTCGAGAGGTGCTTGCGGTACTCGTCGTGGGTGGTGGCGCCGATGCAGGGGAACTCGCCGCGCGACATGGCCGCCTTGAGCTCGTTGGCGGCGTCCTGCGGCCCCTCGCCGGTGGAGCCCGCGCCCATCAGGGTGTGGATCTCATCGATGAAGACCACCACGTTCCTGGCCTGCTTCACCTCGTCCTTGAGGCTGTTGAGGCGCTCGCTGAAGCTGCCGCGGAGCTGGGTGCCGGCCACCAGCGAGCCCATGTCGAGCTCGAGGATGATCTTCTCGCCCAGCGGGCCGCGCAGGGTGGCCAGCTGCTGCGCCACGCCCTCGACCACCGCGGTCTTGCCCACGCCCGGCTCGCCGATCAGCACCGGGTTGTTGGTGCGCCGCTTGCCGAGGATGTCGATGATCTCGTCGATCTCCTTCGCGCGGCCCACCACCGGGTCGAGCTTCCCCTCGCGGGCCAGCGCGGTGAGGTTCTTGCCCAGCTGCGAGAGCAGCGGAAAGGCGCGCGCGTCGAGCTGCCAGCGCCCCGAGAGCACGGTGGGCTGGGGAGCGGGCGTGGCCGGAAGCGGCGCGGGCAGGGACTTCAGGGCCTGCACCTCTTCGTCGGTCACGTCATCGACCAGATCCCGCACCGAGGGCGGCTTGAGCGAGGCGGGCTTCGCCGGCGGGGCCGAGAGGGTGGCGGTGCGGGGCGCGAAGGGCAGGGGCGGCGCGCCCACCGGCCGGCCCGAGGAGGCGCGCGGCACGTTGGGCGGCAGCTCCCGCTGGAGCAGCAGCCGGCGCGGCATGCGCCCGGAGGTGAAATAGGAGAGCGCCTTGTTGCGCAGGGCGGTGAGATCCATGCCGGTCTTGAACAGCAGATCCTGCGCGGCGCAGCGCAGGCGGGTCATGGCGATCAGCGCGTGGAGGCAGTCGGCCTCCTGGGAGCCGCAGTTGGTCGCGATCTCCTTCGTCTTCTCGCGCAGCTCACGGACGTTGTTGTCGGGCTCGCTGGGCGCGCGGGTGAGCAGCTCGAGCAGCGTGTCTTCGGTGACGTGCTTCTCGGTGAGCAGCAGCGCCGCGCGGTTCTCCACGGTGAACATCGCCAGCAGCACGTGCGCGGTGGTCAGCTTCTGACTGACGGTCTGGGCGATGTCCTGGGCCTCCGTCATCACCTGCGCGAAATCGGTGCTCTCGACCATGGCGCCGTTGTAGCTCCGCAGGATCGCTCGCTCAATTTTCTTGCTACAGGTCGCCACAGCGAACTGCGCTCGAACAAATCCAGCCGGTTATGCACAAGGCACCAGAAGTGCCTTTTTCCGTGGCGAAAGCGGGGTGTTGGTGGAAATCAGTCGCCCGCGCGTGCGTTTGGGCGGCGCACACGCACAGACCGATGAAAGCCCTCGCACTCCCGCTCCGGTCGCTCCTCGATCCCGTCGGCGCCATTCCGTCCGCGGTGGCGGAGCGGCGTTGGCTGGTCCCCCTGTTGGCCCTGGCGCTGCTGACCGCGCTCGCCGGGGCGGTGGTGGCGTTGAAGCTCGACGCCACCCGCCTGGTGATCCCGCGCATGGAGGCGGCGGGAGAGCTGGCCAAGGCCAGCGAGCGCGAAGTGGCCGAGGCGGTGGAGCAGGCGGGGCGGGTGGCGTTGGTGGCCGGCGTGGCCAGGGGCGTGCTGCTCTCGCCGCTGCTGGTGTTGTTGTTGGCGGTGAGCCTGAAGTTCGCGGCGTGGCTATGAATCCTGTCGATCACCCGCACGGAGGTGGGGAAGGTAAGACTTCTGGTGGTAGATCTTCTGTTTC
>CALNBU010000546.1 GCA_937875615.1 uncultured Archangium sp. | reverse complement strand
CGGCCAACCGGATGAGCTGCGCGCCCTGCCGCGGAGGCGCGGGCAGCTCCGCTACCCGGGTGGTGTAGCGGCCGTGTTGCCGCTTGAAGTCCTGCTGCTGCGCCGCGAGCGAGGTCAACAGCGCCCGGCACTCCTGCTGCTTCGCGCGCAGCGGCCAGGTCTTGAGCGTGGGCAGCGCCAGGCCCAGGAACACCAGCACCCCGGCGGCGCTCACCGCCATCGTCAGCTGGGTGAGCGCCCACGCGTTGTCGCTCCGGGCGCGCAGCCAGCCGTAGAACCCCAGCGCGAAACTCACCAACAACACCGGCGGCAGACACAGGCCCACCACCGACAGCACCAACGCGACCACCGGGAGGCGGGGCCCATGCGGAGGAGACGAAGGCGACGTCATGCGGGCGCTTGTTGCATGGCGAGCATCGACACGCCACCATCGTTCCATGTCTGGAACGGTCGACCTGAACCAGCTCCCGCTCTTCGTGGCGGTGGCCGACGCAGCGAACATGTCCGAGGCCGCCCGCCGCCTGGGGCTGCCCAAGTCCTCGGTCAGCCGCGGCATCTCCTCGCTGGAGGAGGCGCTGGGGGTGCAGCTCTTCCACCGCACCACCCGGCAGGTGAAGCTGACCACCGCGGGCAGCAGCTTCTACGAGCAGACCGCGCCGCTGGTGACCATGGTGCGCGACGCCACCCGCAGCCTCCCGGAGCAGACAGACGTGCCCTCTGGCACGCTGCGCCTCACCGCCCCGCCCGACCTGGGCTTCACGCTGCTGCCCGAGCTCCTCGCCAGGTTCTGCGCGCGCTACCCGGACGTGCGCGTCGACGTGCGCCTCTCCAACCGCCTCGAGGACCTGGTGGCCGAGGGCATCGACGTGGCGCTGCGCATCTCGCCGCGGCTGAAGGACTCCACGCTGGTGGCGCGGAAGCTGAGCGCGCTCGACCTCCGCCTCTACGCCTCGCCCGGCTACCTCGCCCGGCGGGGCGCGCCGCGCAGCGTGGAGGAGCTGACGGCGCACGACTTCATCGCCTTCCGCACGCTGGTCGCCGCGCTCCCGGTAAAGCTGACGCCGCGGCTGCAGGCCGACGACGTGTTCTTCACCCTGCAGGCCACCCGCGCGGGCCTGGGCATCGGCGCCATGGCCTCCTTCCTGGCCAGGGCCGACGTGGAGTCGGGCGCGCTGGTCCCGGTGTTGCCGAAGTGGGCCCGCGAGGTGGGCTCGCTCTTCTTCGTGCACCCCCGCACCCAGCACGCCCCCCGCAAGGTGACCGCCTTCCGCGACTTCGTGGTCGAGCACCTGCGCAACCACCCGCTGTGCCCCGAAGCGCCCTGACGTTTTCCGGCGCGCGACAGGCCTTCGGCGCGCGTCGTAAGCCCCGCTGAAGCCGTCCATTTGGGGCTTTCACGTTGTGATCGCCATAGGCGTTTGCTACGCGCCGCGCCGCGTGAAGGGCGACCCTGACGAGGGATTGTCACCGCTGGCCCGGTCCTACCGGGCGGCGGAGCCGTGGCTGTCCGCGGTATGGCAATTCACAGGCTCGGCGCTCGTGGGCGTCGCGGCCGGCTATGGAGCCGACCGTGGGTTGGGGAGCTCGCCGGCCGGGATTCTGGTCGGCGGGGCGGTGGGCAGCGCGGTGGGCTTTTACGCCTTCATTCGCTCTGCGAATCGGGCAATAGAGCAGGAAAAGAAGAAATGAAGCACGTCACCACCACGCTCCTGTTGCAGCTCCTCTTCGGCGCCGGCGTCGCCGCGCTGGCGTTCGTGCTGCCGCTGGGCGACGGCCAGCCCGCCTGGCTGCTGGGCGCGGCGGTGGCGGCGGCCACCGGCCTCGCGACGCTCGCCATGAAGGCGCTGATGCTGCGACCCGGGCGCCCCGCAGGCGCCGAGGTGCGCGCGCTCCTCGCCGTGCAGGGCCTCACCTTCGGGCTCCGGC
>CALNBU010000545.1 GCA_937875615.1 uncultured Archangium sp. | reverse complement strand
GCAAGACGCTGCGCCTGTGCGATCTCCCCGGCTACGGCTTCGCGAAGGTCTCGAAGAGCGAGCGGCAGGCGTGGAGCACGATGATCGACAACTACCTGACGAAGCGGCACACGCTGAAGGTGGTGGTGAGCATCGTCGACGCGGAGGTCGGCCCCACCGCCGACGACGTGGAGATGCTCGACTTCCTGCAGGAGAAGCCGCCGCGCATCCTGGTGGTGGCCACCAAGCTCGATCGCCTCGGGAAGGCCGCGCGCAAGCCGAGGCTGCAGAAGATCCAGCAGCAGCTGGAGCTCCCCGACGGCACGGTGCTGGGGTTCTCGTCGCACGAGAAGCTGGGCCACGACGAGCTGTGGGGCACGCTGCTGAGCATCGCCGGCTGAGCCTCGCAGTGCGGTCATGGTGCGCCGCCCTCGCGGCGTGCTAGGCGGGCGCGCGTGACGGCCAGTCAAGAGAAGCGTGTGTCGCGGCGGGCAGAGTTGGTGCGCAGGTTGACGGAGCTGGCGCCCCGGCACCGGCTCGACGCCATGCTCGAGGAGTTCGATGGCAAGGCGCTGGTGCGCGCGCTGCCCGCGGAAGACGTCTACGCCACCATCATCGACGTGGGCCTCGCCGACTCCACCGAGGTGGTGCAGCTCGCCACGCCCGCGCAGTTCCGCGCGTGGATCGACCTCGCCGCCTGGCAGCGCGACCGCATGGACCCGTTGGAGGTGCTGCACTGGCTGCGCGCGGCGCGCGGCGACGACGACGAGGACTTCGTCAAGAAGGTGCGGTCGCTCGACATCGAGGTCCTCGAGCTCATCTACAAGAAGCTGGTGGTGGTGCACGACCTCGAGGAGGACCCCGACGTCGACCCGCAGGGCACCACCATGGAGCTGGTGGAGGGCAGGTACCTGCTGGAGTTCCGCATCGAGGGCGTCGACGAGGCCGCGCTGCGTCGCCTCACCTACGATCTCACCACCCACAACCCCTTCGAGCTCTCGCGCTTCATCGAGGCCGTGCGGTGGGAGTCGGTGATGGAGCTGGAGGAGGCGGCGTACCAGTTCCGGCGCGCGCGCCTCGAGGACATGGGCTTCCCGCCCCTGGAGGAGGCTCAGAAGGTCTTCACCTGGGTCGATCCGGAGACGGTGGGGCGTCCAGCCGCGCCCTCCCGGGCGTTGGCGCCCGTCACCGGCTACAGCGACTACGTCGCCGCGGCCTTCCGTGGCCTCGATCCGGTGGAGCGCCAGAACCTGGAGACCGAGGTGCGCTACCTCGTGAACTGCGTGTTGGTGGCGGAGTCGGCCGAGCCGGGGGACCCGGAGGCGGTCAAGCGGCTCTCCGCGCACGCGCGCGACTACCTCGACCTGGGCCTCGAGCACTACACCGGCGGCGACCCGGAGCGGGCCACCGAGGTGGTGCGCGAGACCACGTTGCGCGCGCTCTTCCAGGTGGGCTTCTCGCTCACGCTGCAGCTCAAGCGCCGCGTCGAGAAGCTGGCCCACGAAGAGGGGGCCCGCTTCGGCGAGACCTGGCTGGCGCTCGATGACGAGACGAACGCGTTGCAGGCGTTGCTCCGCAAGCGTCCGCTCAAGGCGCTCAAGGTTCCAGGCGCCGAGCCCGTGCCTTTCCGTGCCCGACGCGAGCTGGCCGAGATGGAGACGTTGTTGACGCGGGTGCGGGCGCAGCGCGCGGTGCTTCAGGCGTTGCTGGGGCCGCAGCCGCTGGAGATCATCGCGCGCTTCGGCGTCAAGCTCTCGGAGCTGGCGCCGCAGCGGCTCTTCGCCGCGGTGGTGGCCTGGGCCGAGGTCGACGGGGTGGTGGAGGTCGCCCCGTTCCCGGAGCTCAAGGTGACCGAGCTGGCGGCGCGGCTGTTCGAAGATGGACCGGCGGTGAAGCTGCGTGCGTCGGCGGGCCAGCGCGCCCTCGCGGCGCTGCGCGGGCGACTCCAGGTCGGTGAAGGAGAGCTGGAGGCGATGGTGGCCCGGGTGCTCCAGAGCTTCGCCGCCGACTTCGGTGCGACCTGGGTGAAGGACGCGCGCGTGCCCCGCAACCAGATCAGCGCCCTGCCGCTGCCTCCCTAGGCAGCAGGGCAGAAGGCAGCTCGAACAGCGACGGCGGGGCGCCCGGGGCAGTGGGGCGTCCGCGGTCGACTGTCGCGATCTGACACGCGCGTGTCGTGACATTGAAACCCACCGCTTCGCCGGAATTTTCCGCCGCAGCGCGCGTTGCTGGGGACATCCAACGATTCCATCGACTTGTCCGAACCCATGCGAATTCCACCACACCGCAGCGCGACTCCGAGCGCTTCACGTTTCTCAAAAGAAACCGTTTCCATGGGCCGGACATCTGAATGGACAGACAGCGAACGTGAGGCAGGTCAGCCTTGCGGAGCGAAGAACCGGCGTTAACTGAGACAGAGGTGACACATGAAAGGCCTTCCCCCGAAAACACTTCCTATTCGCGTCGCGGTGCAGGGCGACTTCGCGTTGGTCGATGCACTCTCCACACACGCTGACGAGATGATCTTGAGCCCTGTCGAGACCAACCTGGAGATCTCCGCGCGGGTGACGCGCGCCGACGTGCTGGTGGTTGGAGACCATCAGAAACCTGACCTACGAGCGGCCGGTGCTGGCGCTGGTGGGCCCCGGGCAGACCGCCGACGCGCTGCGCGCCGGCGCGAAGGGCGCCATCGACCGTGGGAGTCACCCCGACGCCATCGCGGCGGCCATCGAGGCCCTGCACAAGGGCCTGACGGTCGTCGACCCGTCGGCGGTGGAGATGTTGACCGCGGCGAGGCCGGTGCTCAACGCGCAGGCCCCGTCGGTGCCGATGAGCCGCACCGCCGAGAACACCACCCTGACGCGCCGGGAGAATGAGGTGCTGGTGCTGCTCGCCGATGGCCTGTCGAACAAGGAGATCGCCGCCAAGCTGACGATCAGCGAGCACACCGCCAAGTTCCACGTGAACTCGATTCTGCAGAAGATGAACGCGCAGAAGCGGGTGGAGGCGGTGGTGCGCGCCGCCAAGCTGGGCCTCATCAACATCTGAGGCCCGTTGGCTTCAGCGCCGGGGCACGTCGGGCAGCGGCGCGGTCTGGTGGCGGCTCGCGGGCGTCGCCTCCAGGTTCCTGGACGCGAGGTAGATGATGTTCCTCGTGCCTTTCTTCCCCCGGTACATCGCGCGATCGGCGAAGTCGACGAGGGTGGTGGCGTCCTGGGCATGCTCCGGGTACGCCGCCACGCCGATGCAGGTGGTGATGTTGATCGAGAAGCCTTCGCGAGAGAGGAAGCGATGCGACTCGATGGCCCGCCGGATGCGCTCCGCGACCTTGAGCGCGCCGCCGGAGTCGGTCCCCCGAAGCAGGCAGACGTATTCGTCTCCGCCCCAACGACAGACGACGTCGTGGTCTCTCACGTAGCCCTTGAGCACCCGAGCCACCTCCACGAGGAGCTTGGAGCCCACCAGGTGCCCGTGCGTGTCGTTGACGCTCTTGAAGTAGTCGAGATCCAGGAACAACAGCGCGAAGGGCTTGCTCTCCGGGGTGACCTGCTGGAACTCCCGATCGAGCACCAGCTTGAGATAGCGGCTGTTGAAGAGGTGGGTGTGATCATCGAGGTAGACGAGATCCTCCACCGCGGCGAACCTGCCCAGGTTGTGCAGCGCCAGCCCCACGTGGCGCGCCAGGAAGGGGAAGGCCTCCAGGCCTGACTGCGGCTGTTCGCCGGAGAAGAACGTCAGCACCGCGCCCCGCAGGGCGTCGCCGTCGTAGACCGGGACCAGGTAGGCGTGGCTGAAGTCAGGCTGCGCGAGATCGACGATCTCTCCCGCGCGCGCGGTGCTGCTGGCGAGCGTCTGGACGTGTTCCAGCACCGGTTGATCCAGCGTCACCTGTCGTGTCGCCGCCAGCTCGAGCCGCGCTCCGTCCGCGGTGAAGATGGCCACCGCGTCGGCGCCGCAGCTGGCATGGAAGGCAGTCCAGGTGGCCTCGAACAGCTGTTCGCGGTCGAGCGTCGTGGCGATGCGCTGCGCGGCTTCCAGCAGGGCCACGTGACTGCGCAGGGCCTCGTTCTCGCGCAGCAGGCTGTGCTGGGCGAGGGCGCGGTTGACGGCGTGGGCCAGCACCTCGGGCTGCACCGGCTTGATCAGGTAATCGGTGGCGCCGCTCTTGATGGCGCGCACCGCCGGCTCGACCTTGTCGAGGGCGGTGATCACCAGCACCTCGACGTCCGGCTGGGTCGACTTGGTGTACGACAGGAGGTCGAGCCCGTCGCCCCGCGGGAGAATGAGGTCGGTCACCAGCAGCGCGAAGCGCCGCTTGCCGAGGGCCTCCCGGGCCTCCGCCGCGGAGCCGACGGCGGTGACCTCGTGGCCCGCGCCAGCCAGGAAGTCGCTGTAGAGCGAGCGGGCGACCTTCTCGTCATCGACCAGGAGGATCTGCGCCATACGCCTCCCTTGAGCTAGCAGACTTCGGCGCCGCCACGCGAGCACGCATGTTTTCTTGAGAGCGGGAGGTCAGGTCCGTAGAGTAACCGGGCCATGGCCAAATCAGTGCTCGTTGCCGACGACTCGCTCACCATCCGCAAGATCGTCGGCATGCTGTTCTCTTCCGAAGATCTCACGTTGACCGCGGTCGACAACGGTCTCGACGCCATCACCCGCGCCCGGGAGCTGCGTCCGGACCTGGTGCTGGCCGATTGCGTGATGCCCGGGAAGAGCGGCTACGAGGTGTGTCAGGCGCTCCGCGCCGACCCCTCCACCGCTGGTATTCCGGTGCTGCTGCTCTCGGGGACCTTCGAACCCTTCGACCAGGCGCGCGCGCAGGCCGTCGGCGCCAACGGGAACATCCAGAAGCCCTTCGACTCCACCACCTTCCTCGATCGGGTCAGGGCGGCGGTGGGGTTGCCCGCCGACGTCGCGCTCCCCAACCCGCTCGCCGCCATCTCCTACGCCCCCAGTGCGCCAAGCGCCCCCAGCGCCCCGGTGCCGCAGCCGGTG
>CALNBU010000544.1 GCA_937875615.1 uncultured Archangium sp. | reverse complement strand
AAGCGCGCTACGTGCTGGCGAAGTCGCTCTACCGCATGGGGCTGTACCACTCGTCGCTGGGCGAGTTCTCCAAGATCCTCGCCGCGGGCCCGTCCACGAAGTTCTTCAAGACGAGCCTGGAGTGGCTGTTCTTCATCAGCCGCAAGACGCAGAACGAGACGGTCATCCTGGATGAGATCGCCCGGTACGCGAACTACGACTTCCCGGAGAAGTTCCGGAACGAGTTCCGCTACCTGCTGGCGCGCTACCACTTCGTGCGTGGCCGCGCGTTGGATCAGGTGGGCCAGACGGAGAACGCGGACAAGTCCTTTGAAGAGGTGAAGCGCCTGGCGCTGACGATTCCCCGCACGGATGGGTTCTACCCGCGCGCGAAGTACCTGGAGGGCCTGGCCTTCTTCCGCAACGGCACGCGCAACAAGGACGCGGCCAGCAAGCGCGGCAACACGGACGTGCTCGCGTCCGTGGAGGCCATGAAGGAGGTGGTGCGCCTCACCCGTCCCATGGCGGGCCGCACCGGCGAGGCGGCGAAGCTGGACAAGTCGCTGCGCGAGCTGGCCTTCATGCAGCTGGCCCGTACGCACTACGGCATGCAGCAGAACCGCTTCTCCATCTTCTACTTGAACAAGGTGGAGCGCGGGAACACGCAGTGGCTGGAGGCCCTCTTCGAGTCCTCCTGGGCCAACTACCGCATCGGCCAGTACGAGCAGGCGCTGGGCAACCTCATCACGCTCAGCTCGCCGTTCTTCCGCGACGAGTACTTCCCCGAGGCGCTGATCCTGAAGGCGGTGGTGTACTTCGAGAACTGCCGCTACCGGGAGGCGCTCACCATCATCGAAGACTTCGAGGCCATCTACGGGCCCGTCGAAGACGAGCTGCAGGTGTTGATCGGCAAGAACATGGAGGCCACCGAGTACTTCACGGTGCTCGAAGAGGTTCAGAAGAAGAAGCGCGAGGGGAAGAAGCTCGGCGGGACCGACGAGATCCTGGAGCGCATCCTCAACCTCGCGCTCACCGACAAGGACCTGAAGAAGACCATGGAGTCCATCACCGAGCTGGAGCAGGAGATGGACAACTTCGGCGCCCGCGGGGACTCCTTCAAGTACTCCAACCTCACCAAGCAGCTCATCGACAAGCTCAAGGGGCAGCGCGAGGAGCTGATCAGCAAGGCGGGGTTGATGGCCAAGGCCAAGCTGGCCTTCGAGCAGCGGGAGCTGCGCACGCTCCGCTCGAACGGCCTGCGCATCAAGTTCGAGACCAACTCCAAGGAGAAGGAGTTCCTCGAGGCGATGATCGCCGCTGGCGGCCAGACGGCCATCGTCAAGCCGTACAAGTACCGGACCTCGGTGGGCGACGACTACCTCTACTGGCCCTACGTGGGCGAGTACTGGCGCGACGAGCTGGGCACCTACCAGTACACGCTCACCAAGGGCTGCATCGAGCGCGACTCCGCCAACCAGAAGAGGGAATAGCGCCATGAGCCAGCGGCCAGTGACCATCGCCTTCGACGTGATGGGCTCTGACCACGGCCCGCTGGAGATCGTGCGCGGGGCGGCGCAGCTGACGCTCGACTCGCCGCACCTCCACGCGCTGCTGGTGGGTGACAGCGAGCAGATCAACGCCGCGCTGCGCGAGGTGCGGCACCACGGCGAGCGGGTGGCCGTGCACCACGCCCCCGACTTCGTGGCCATGCACGAGAAGCCCGGGCAGGCCCTCGACAGCAAGCCCCGCGCGTCGGTGTTGGAGGCGGTGCGGCTGGTGAAGGCCGGAGACGCGGACGCGGTGGTGTCGGCGGGCAGCACCGGCGCCGGTGTGCTGGCCTGCGCCCGCACCTTCTCGCTGCTGCCCGGGGTTCGGCGCGCGGCGCTGGCCACGGTGTACCCGACTGCGACCGGCCGCGGCGCGCGCAACGATCCGTTCTCGTTGATCCTCGACGTGGGCGCCACCGTCGACGCCTCGGCCGATGATCTGGTGGCCTTCGCGGTGATGGGCGCCGCCTACGCGCGCATCATCTCGCGAAACGAGCGCCCGACGGTGGGGTTGCTCTCGAACGGCACCGAGGCGCAGAAGGGCCCTCCTCGGGTGGTGGAGGCGCACCAGCGGTTGCAGACCCTGGAGGGCGTGCGCTTCATCGGCAACGTGGAGGGGGTCGATATCCCCAAGGGCACCGCCGACGTGGTGGTGTGCGACGGCTTCGTCGGCAACGTGGCGTTGAAGATGCTCGAGGGCGTGAGCGAGACGGTGATGGAGCTGGCGAAGTACGCCTACAAAGAGAAGCTCCTGTGGCGCGCCGGCCTCGCGCTGCTCTCGTCGGGCGTGCAGCGGCTCAAGGAGGTCACCGACTGGGAGCAGTACGGCGGCGCGCCCATCCTCGGGTTCGACAAGCTGTTCATCAAGGCCCACGGGCGCTCGAAGGCGCGGGCCATCTCCAACGCGGGCAAGGTGGCGGCCAAGGCCGTCAGCCACGAGCTCGGCGCGGAGATCTCCAAGCTGTTGACCTGACGCCCGCCCGACCGGCCGTGGCTGGATCTTCCGTGGCGCACTTCCACGGGGGCTCACGTACACTCGCCGGGTGCGAATCTACCGGTGGGACCTCGACAAGACGTACCTGCAGACGGAGTTCGACACGCTCCGGCAGCTCGCACGCGTCGCGTTCCAGAAGGCGCACGAGAAGAAGACCGTGCCGGGGGCGGCGGCGCTGATCCGTGAGCTGCGCGCGGTGGGCGACACGCGCCTGTGCATCGTCTCCGGCAGCCCGAAGCAGATGCGCAGCGTGCTCACCGAGAAGCTGAAGCTCGACGGCGTGGAGTTCGACGAGCTGGTGCTCAAGGACAACCTGCGCAACCTCATGCGCGGGCGCTTCAAGGCGATGCGCGGTCAGGTCGGCTACAAGCTGCCGGTGCTGCTCGAGAGCCGCGCGCAGGCGCCGCTGGAGGCCGAGGAGGTGCTCTTCGGCGACGACGCCGAGGCCGACGCCTTCATCTACTCGCTCTACGCCGACATGCTGGCCCGCCGCGTCTCGGAGCCCGTGGTGTACCGGGTGCTGGAGTCGGCGGAGGTGTACCCGGACGACATCGCGCGCATCATGAAGACCTGGGAGCAGCTCCCTCAGGCCGACCCCGTGCGCCGCATCTTCATCAACCTCGACCGGCTCACGCCGCCCGCCGCCTTCGCCAACTACGGCCCGCGAGTGGTGCCCATCTTCAACTACTTCCAGGCGGCGCTGGTGCTCATGGGCGACAAGCACCTCACCGCGCCGCAGGTGCTCAAGGTGATGGTCGAGCTGGTGCAGTCGGCGGGCTACAACCTGTTGACGCTCTCGAACTCCTTTCAGGATCTCCTCCGCCGCGGCTTCCCCATCGCCGATGTCACCCAGGCGTTGACCGAGGCCCTGGCGGCGCCCACCCAGGTGGTGCGCCCGGTGCCCGACATCCTCGCCGCGCTGAGCAAGCGGGTGGTGGCCCTGGGCGCCCAGCCGCCGCCGCCGAAGGCCCGCGACATCGACTACCTCTCGCTGCTCGACGACGCGCGCCCGCGCACCCACAAGAAGCGCCGCAAGTTCAACTGAGACCTCGTCGCCGCGCGGCGTTGCGCGCGGGGCAGGCGAGGTATAGGGCTGGGGCCGCAATGAACACTGAACCTTCCCCGAGCGAGCCGTTGCCTGAGCCTGCTGACGCAGCCGCCACGGCGCCCGCTCCGAGTGAGCCCGACATCGAACCTCAACGCCTCGACGCCGACGCCGTGCGCGTGCTGCTCCGGCTCCGTCAGAATGGCCACGAGGCGTACCTGGTCGGCGGCTGCGTGCGCGACCTGCTCATCGGCCGCGAGCCGAAGGACTTCGACATCGCCACCAGCGCCACCCCCAACGAGGTGAAGTCGCTGTTCCGGAACTGCCGTCTCATCGGCCGGCGCTTCCGGCTGGCGCACGTCTATTTCAAGGGAGGGAAGATCCTCGAGGTCTCCACCTTCCGCGCCATGCCCACGCTGGTGGAGGAGGCCCAGCCCTCCGAAGCGCAGGAGGGCGAGGTGCTGTCGGAGGGGACCGAGCACATCGCGGCCGCCGACTCGGAGGCGGTGGTGGCGGTGCAGGAGGGCCAGGAGGTCCCCTCGGACGAGGTGGAGGACGTGCAGGACGAGGAGTCGAAGGACCTGCTCATCACCGAAGACAACACCTTCGGCACCGCGTGGCAGGACGCCCGCCGTCGCGACTTCACCATCAACGGCCTCTTCTACGATCCGTCGGTCGGGAAGGTCATCGACTACGTCAACGGCCTGCGGGATCTCTCGCGTCGGGAGATCCGCACCATCGGAGATCCAGAGGTCCGCCTGCGGGAAGATCCGGTGCGCATCCTCCGCGCCGTGCGCTTCGCCGGCAAGCTGGGCCTCGACCTCGAGTCGCGCACCTACGCGGCCATGGAGGGCGCGGTGGAGGATCTCCCGCGCTGCTCGCCGCCGCGCCTGCTGGAGGAGACCTTCCGGCTGCTTCGTGGTGGCCACGCGCGCCCGGCGCTCCAGTTGATCGAGGCGCTCGGCGCGCTGAAGACCCTGCTCCCGCCGGTGGCCGAGTACTTCGCCGGCCAGGACGCCGACGGCGTCGCCGAGTACTGGCGCTTCGTCGACGCGATGGACGCCGCCGTCCGCGGCGGAGCGGCCTTCGATGACTCCATGTTGCTGGCCTGCATCCTCCTGCCGCTGTCGCTCGACGAGCCCGACGCGCCGGGGGTCGATGAAGAGAACGGGAAGCCTCCGTCGGTGGCGAAGGCCGTCGAGCAGCTGTTGTCCCGGCTGGTGCAGGAGGCGCGGCTCCCGCGTCGCATCGCCGAGCGCTGCCGCATGGTGTTGATGGCGCAGCGCACGCTGGCCGGCCAGCGCCGTCGTCGCGGCGGCCTGGCGGGCTTCCGCGCGCACCCGCTCTTCAACGAATCGCTCAAGGTCTTCGAGGTGTGGGCCAACGCCACCGGAGAGCAGCAGGAGGCG
>CALNBU010000543.1 GCA_937875615.1 uncultured Archangium sp. | reverse complement strand
TCGGCCAGCTGGGCGCTCCCGATGGTCACCTCGGCGTCGCGCACGTGGACGGCGTCGCCGCCGGCGATGCCCCGCACGTCGAGCTGCTGCAGGTTGGCCTCGCCCTTGCGCACCAGCACGCCCAGCTCGCGGCCGTCGCGCACCACCAGCTCGTTCGCCGTCAGCCGCGACCCCAGGGCGCTCACCGAGCCCCCCGCGCCGCAGCGGCTGAGGCGCGCGCGCGTCAGCTCGAGCTGGGCGTCGTTGATGGAGACGCAGGCCTGCGCGGCGCCCCGGGCGAACAGGTCTTCGACGGTGGCGGTCACCCCGCGCGCCAGCTGCAGCGCGTACTCGTGCCCCTGCACGTCGACCTGCGCGGCCTTGAGCGAGCCGCCGGCGAAGAAGAAGGCCACGGCGCTCCCGCCGGTGGCGTCGACCACCTGCACCCGCGAGTCGGCGTCGAGCGCGCGCACCGCGGTCTTCGCGCCCTCGAAGGTAGCGCCACCCAAGCGCAGCTCGCCGCCGGAGACGTCGATGGCGCGGCGGAAGCCGCCCTGGAACCGCAGCTCCGAGAGCAGCAGCCGCGCGTCCTTCGCCACCACGCCGTCGACGCCCTCCACGCTGGCGATGAAGCGAAGCCTGCGTCCGCGCAGCGCCCCGTTGGCCTGCACCGCGGCGGTGCGCTGGCCGGAGAAGGTGACGCCGTCGAGCACCACCTCGGTGGCCTCCAGCCCGATGGCGCCGCCCTGAATCGTCAGCTGCTGGAGCGAGGCGCGGTGCGCCGTCACCGTGGGCCCGTCGCCGTTGGAGGTGAGGACCACCTCGCCCTCTCCGCGCAGCCGCGCGCCCTCGGGCACCACGAAGGGCCCGGAGTAGAGGCCGCTGCGCAACCGCAGCACCGCCACCGGGATCGGATCGGGCAGCGCCTTGAACGGCGCGGCGCTCGAGCCATCGCCGCCCGCAGGCGCGAAGGCGTCGACCCACACCTCCGGCAACGCCCGCGACGGGCCCCGGGGTGGAGGCAGGCAGCCGGACAGCCCCAGCAAGACCACCAGCAGATCTGCCCGGCTCCGCCCGCGATCGCGCCGGAGCCGATTTGCCGGGCTATTTCGCGGGTTTGGCGCGGGTTTCAGATCGCGCGCTGGGATTGTCAGATCAGACATCGGATGGATTCAGAATATAACACGCCAGCGTTGACGTGACGAGTTTTTGTCTGGTATTTACGCGCGCCTTTCGGGGGGATCGCCCCGAAACGGGAGGGAGCACACAATGACCAAGGCAGAGCTGATTGAGGCAGTCGCTGAGCAGACGCGCATGACCAAGAAGTCGGTCGCGGAGTTCATCGACGTGGTGTTCGACAACATCGGCGGCGCGGTGAAGAAGGACGCGCGCTTCAGCTACCCGGGCTTCGGTACGTGGAGCATCCGCACCCGCAAGGCGCGGAAGATCCGCAACCCGCAGACCAACGAGATCATGAAGCTCAAGGCCACCAAGACCATCGGGTTCCGGCCGGCCAAGGAGCTCAAGGACACGCTGTGAGTCTCCCCGCCTCTCTTCCCGAGGGGGAGGAGAGGCGTCAGCCCAGGCGCGGTGGCTCGCCCGTGCCAGTGGCTCCGTAGCGCCGCACCGCCTCGGCCAGGGTCAGGCCGCGCGCCGCGACCAGCCGCTCCACCGCCGGTCCCGCCTCGACGAAGTGCAGGCCACTCGCGCTGAACAGCGAGAGGAAGACGCCTCCGCTGGCCGGCGGTTTGATGCCCCGACAATCGAGGAAGTAGAGCAGCTTCGGCAGCACCTTCGTGGCGAGGTACTCGTCAGGTGCCAGGGCCGGCAGCGCCACCTCGTAGCTGTGGGCGTTCGGGCCGCGCTGGGCGCGCGCCTCGTCGATGGCGGCGTTGGCGTCGGAGACCTCGCCCCGGGCGAAGGCCAGCGCCTGCAGCGCCTCGACCAGCGCGCTCATGGACGCTCCGAGAGCAGGCTGGGCTCCACGGGGAGCAGCTGCTCCGGGTCGAGGGCCACGCCGTGGTGGAGCAGCTCGAAGTGCAGGTGTGGGCCGGTGGCCAGACCGGTCTGACCTGACAGAGCAATCACGTCTCCCTTGCGCACAGTTATACCATCTTCCACGAGCACATCCTGCAGATGGCTGTACCGTGTTGTCCAGTTTGTATCATGTTGAAGTTCGACCTGCAGGCCGTGCGCACCGTTCCAGCCGCTGAAGCGCACCACCCCGTCGAAGGCCGCGGTCACCGGGTGCGCCGCAGGCACCTCCAGGTCGACGCCCGCGTGGAAGCGCGCCTCGCCGAAGACCGGGTGGACGCGGCTGCCCCAGGGTGAGGAGACCACCACCGGCGCCACCGGCCAGCGGAAGTTGCGGGGGTCGACGGCGCGCGCCGGGCGCTCGGTGGTGAGGTGGCGCAGGAGCGCCATGGCCTGCTCCGCCAGCTCCGGGGGAAAGTCACCGAAGTGCTGGGCATCGAGGGCCAGCGCCTCGGCGAGCTGCGCGCGCTGCGCTGCCTCTGGTGAGAGCTCCAGCGCGGCCAGCCACCGCTGCCAGGCGCGGACGTGGGTCTCGGGCATGCCCGCCCCGGGAGGGCTGTCGCCGCGGGCGCGGTGTGCCGAGCGCTCGAAGGCCTCCGACGCTTCGGGCAGGGCCGGCGTCAGCACCTCCGTCAGCGGCACGCGCGCGGCGGGCGCGGCGCAGGCCAGCAGGGAGAGGAGCGGGAGGTACGACGCGCGCACGGAGAAGTAAGGTAACACCGCCGTCATGGGACGCGAATCAGCGGCGGCGAAGCAGGCGCGTGCGGTGGCCATCATCGGGCGCCTGGACGCGGCCATGCCCGAGGCGCGCATCGAGCTCGACTACCGCACCCCGCTGGAGCTGGTGGTGGCGGTGTCGCTGTCGGCGCAGACCACCGACAAGCGGGTGAACCTGGTGACGCCGGCGCTCTTCGCCCGCTTCCGCACCGCCGCCGACTACGCCGCCGCCCCGGTGGAGACCTTGCAGACGTTCATCAAGACGGTGGGGCTGTTCCGCAACAAGGCGAAGAACCTCAAGCAGCTGGGGCAGGTGCTGCTGGAGCGCCACGGCGGAGAGGTGCCCGGGCGGCGCAGCGAGCTGGCGGAGCTGCCGGGCGTGGGCAACAAGACGGCGGGCGTGGTGGCGATGCACCTGGGCACCGACTTCGCCTTCCCGGTCGACACCCACATCTTGCGCCTGTCGTACCGGCTGGGGCTCACCACGAAGCGCGACCCGGACGGCGTGGAGCGCGAGCTCCAGAAGCTGGTGCCGCGGCCGCTCTGGTTTCAGGGGCACCAGCTGCTCATCTGGCACGGGCGGCGCTGCTGCGACGCGCTCCGCCCCCAGTGCCATCGCTGCGTGGTGGCCGAGCTGTGCCCGAAGAAGGGCGTGAAGCAGAAGCAGTGACCGTCAGCGGGCTTCGGCGCGGGGCTCGTCGTGGTCTCGCTCGGCGCGGTACGACTGCAGCTTCTTCATCCGCTTGCGGATGAGCTCCCGCTTGAGCGAGCTGATGTGGTCCACGAACATGATGCCGTTGAGGTGGTCGGTCTCGTGCTGCACCGCGGTGGCCAGCAGTCCCTCGGCGGTCAGCGTCTGCGGCTGGCCCTGCTCGTCGAGGTAGCGCACCGTCACCTTCGCGGGCCGCTCCACGTCCTCGGCCTCGCCGGGCACCGACAGGCAGCCCTCTTTGTAGACGTAGCTGCCCTCGACCTCGAGGATCTCCGGGTTCACCATGGCCACCGGCTTGAGGTGCGGCTGCTTCGAGGAGGTGTCGAGCACGATGACCCGCTTCAGCACGCCGATCTGCGGCGCAGCGAGGCCCACGCCCTCGGCCTCGTTCATCGACTCGAACATGTCCCTGATGAGCTCGCGGACGGAGTCGTCGACGAGCTCCACCGGGAGGGCTTTCTGCTTCAACACCGGGTGCGGCCACACCAGAATTTCACGAACCATGACAGCTCACCTTTAACGCCTGGGAGGGCGTGGCGCAAAGCCCCCTCAGTCGAGCAGGTGCCGGGCGTACTCGGCGCGCCGCCGGTCGTCGTCGAGGGCCCGGGCTGCCTCTTCGAGCAGGCGCGAGACGGTCTGCGCCCGCTGCTGGAGCCCGGCGTCGGGGTGGCCGGAGTAGCGGAGCGGGTCGAACTCCTGGGCCAGGCGCTGGTAGGCCCGCCGGACGTCCTCCGCGCCGGCCACGCGCGGCAGCCCGAGGATGGTGAAGTAGTCGGCGTCCTGGAGCTCGTCGTACTTGGCGTCGAGGCGGTTGATGTCGAGCTGCCCCGAGCCCGACTCGGTCCGGCGGGTGCCCGGCTTGACGTCGATGAGGCCCAGGTACTTCGCCACCAGCAGCGCCCGGAAGGCGGCGTCGGGCTTGAGCCCCGAGGCGAGCGAGAGATCCTCCACCGAGGCCTCGCCGTCGACCCAGGTCAGCATCTTGCGCTCCCGCTCCGAGAAGCCGAGCGCGCGCAGGTCCAGCTCCGACTCGTTGGCCGAGGGCACCGACTCACCGCCGCCCAGGCGCTCCAGCAGCGCGTCGGGCGTCACCGCGCGGCGCAGCGACTCGGCCAGCAGGGGCAGGGTGGGGCGGGGCACGGTGGCCGGCAGCACCTGCGGCGGCGGGTCTTCGTCGACCAGGCGGTAGTTGGTGTGCTCTTCGGTGAAGGCGTCGAGGGCCACCTGCTCGGTGTAGCGCTGCACCAGCGGCACCGACTCGATGTCGCGGATGAAACCCCGGGCCTTGAGCGCGTCGAGCTGCTCTCGGGGCGTGGCGCCGCGCAGGCCGCGCAGCTCGCCTTCTTGTCGGCCGTCGATGAGGCCGTCGCGCCGGGCGCGGTTCAGCAGCCCTTCGTGGTCGAGCGTCGACTCCGCGGCGATGATCTGCCCGCGCTTGAAATAGAGCGTGCGCACGCCGCCTTCGACGCCCAGCTCCACCCGCGTCTCGAGGTTGGCGAGCACCACCTGCGAGATGACCCGCGCCAGCCCGTCGAGGGCCACCGTGCCGTGGCGCGCGAGGCCCACGGTGCGTCGGCCGGGCAGCTCCACTGGCATGATCTCCCGCGCCTCCAGCTCCCGCACCCGCTGCTGCTCGAGCTCCAGCTGCGGCGCCAGCTGCTCCACGCGGGCGCGGATGACGTCACGCTCCCGCGCGGTCTCCTCCAACAGGTCGGCGGCGCTGCCGACGTCCGCCTGCAGGGTGGTGACGCGCGCGCTGGTCTCGTGGAGCTGGGTGCTCAGCGCCTCGCGCGAGGTCTCCAGCGTCAGCAGCTCCTTCTGCGCCGCGTCGCGCGCCTCCCGCGTCTCGCGGAGGTGCCGCTGCGCCACCTCCAGCTGCCCCGCGCTCTCCTCCAGCTGCGTCTCGAGCTGCTCGCCCGCCGCGTGCGCCGCCTCCAGCTCCCGGGCGAGGCGCGCCGCGTCGCTCTTCGCCGACTCGAGCTGCGTCTCCAGGCGGGCGCCCGTCTCCTCCGCCGCCGCCACGGCGCGGGTGAGCTGCGCCACCTCGTCGTCCAGCCGCGCCCGTTCGGTGCGGGCGTCCTCGGCGTCCCGGGTCAGCCCGTCGAGATCCGTGCGGGCGCTCTCCAGCTGGGTCACCGTCAGCTCCAGCTGCCCGCGGGCGCCGTCGAGCGCCTCGGTGAGCCGCGCCACCTCGGCGACCAGCTGACCGTTCTGTTCGCTCAGCCCGGCGGCGGCTTCGTCGGCGGTGGCCCGGGTCTGGAGCTGTTGCTCCAGCTGCGAACGAAGCAGCGCGATGGTCGCGGTGGATGCCTCGAGCCGACTCTCCAGCGCCTCGCGCGCTTCGGCGTCGGCCCGCTGGGTGGTCTCGTCGTCGCGGCGCTGCGCCTCGCTCTGCGCGCGGCTCTCCAGCACCAGCTGCTCGGCGCGGGCCAGCACCGCGTCGGCCCGCGAAGGTTGCGCCGCGGGCGCGTCGCTCAGGTCGGCGAAGGACGCGGCCTCGTCAGGGGGCCCGTCGGCGTCCAGCTCGGGCTCGGGCGCGGCGGCGCGGGGCGCGACCTGCACCGCCCGGGCCTCGCGGGATTGCCG
>CALNBU010000542.1 GCA_937875615.1 uncultured Archangium sp. | reverse complement strand
GCACCAGCGCCGCGGTCTGCCGGGCGATGGACAGCTCCTCGTCGGTCTTCACCACCAGCGCCGCCACCCGCGAGACCTCGGCGGAGATGCACGCCACCGGCGCCTCGCTCGACACCTTCGCGTCGGCGTTGCGGTCTTCGTCGAACACCAGCCCGAGGAAGTCGAGGCGCTGGAGAATGCGCCCCCGCATCGCCCGCGCGTTCTCGCCGATGCCCGCCGTCAGCACCACCGCGTCGAGGCCGCCCATCACCGCCGCGTAGGCGCCGATGTACTTGCGCACCCGGTGCGCGAAGACGCCGATGGCCAGGCGGCAGCGGTCATCACCGGCCTCCGCGCGGGCCTCGATGTCGCGCAGGTCGTTCCCCACGCCCGACAAGCCCGCCAGCCCGCTGCGCTGGTTGAGCAGCGCGTCGAGCTGGTCCACGTCGAACTCCCCACTGCGCAGGAGCGCCAACACCACCCCCGCATCGAGGTCGCCGGCGCGGGTGCCCATCACCAGCCCCTCCAGCGGCGTCAACCCCATCGAGGTCTCGGTGGAGTGCCCGTACTCGACGGCGCAGGCGCTGGCGCCGTTCCCCAGATGCAGGGTGACGAGGCGCAGCTGCTCCAGCGGACGCCGCAGGTGCTGCGCCGCCACCGCCGCCACGTGGGCGTGCGAGGTCCCGTGAAAGCCGTAGCGGTACAGGCCGTGCTTCTCCGCCACGCCGGCGTCGAGCGCGTAGTGCTTGGCGCGGCGGGGCAGCCGCGCGTGGAACGCGGTGTCGAAGACCACCACCTGCGGCAACGTCGGCAGCGCCGCCCGCGCGGCGCGCAGCCCCGCCAGGTTGGATGGGTTGTGCAGGGGCGCCAACGGCGCGCACGCCTCGATGGCGCGCTCCACCTCGTCGTCGACGCGCACCGCCTCGATGAAGCGGTCGCCGCCGTGGACCACCCGATGCCCCACCGCGCTCAGGGGGAAGGCCCGGGTCGCCTCCAGCACCTGCACGAAGGCCTGTGAAAACGTGAGCTCGCTCCCCACCCGCTCCACCGCGCCGCGCACCGCCACCGCGTGGGAGTCGGGGTCGATGACCTGGTACTTCACGGACGACGAGCCGGCGTTGATGACGAGCACGTACATGCGGCGAGGGTCTCAACTTTCGGCGGCGCGCGTCCACCGGAAGCGCCCTGTGCTGACAAGGGACGCCGCTTTGGTTACTGGACGTCGCCGTGTCATCACCCGCCGAGCTCTCCACCCTGCTTCGCCCCGGCCGTCAGGTGCGGACGGTGGGCCTCTCCGGCGCGGCGCGCGCGTGGGTGCTGTCGCGGCTGTCCACACAGCTCGACGCGCCGCTGGTGTGCGTCACCACCGACGAAGACAGCGCCGACGCGCTCGCGACAGACCTGGCCTTCTTCCTCGGGGGCGAGGCGCAGGTGCGGCGGCTGCCCGCCGACGAGGTCATGCCCTGGGACGAGCTGGTGCCCGACTCCGGCGTGGTCAACGAGCGGCTCACCACCCTCTTCCACCTCGCCCACGGGCACCGCTTCGCCGCGCTGGTGTTGTCGGTGCGCGCGCTGGCCAGGCGGGTCCTCCCCCGCGCGGAGGTGCTGGCCCACTCGCGGGTGCTGCGCGTCGGCGACGAGCCCGGCCGAGACGCGCTGGCGCTCGAGCTGGCCCACATGGGCTACCGCAACGCGCCCCTGGTGGAGGACGTCGGCGCGTTCTCCGTGCGCGGCGACCTCATCGACGTCTTCCCGGCGCTGCACGAGACGCCGGTGCGCCTCGAGTTCTTCGGCGACACCCTGGAGGCCATGCGGGCCTTCGACCCCGACACCCAGCGCACCGTGGCCGAGGTGCAGCAACTGCAACTGCTGCCGGCGCGCGAGCTGTACTTCTCGCCCCAGACGCAAGCCAGGGCAGAGGCCGCGGTGCGCGCGTTGGCCGAGACCCAACAGGTCCCCACCAGCCGCGTGCGCGAGAAGCTGGACCACATCCGTGAGGCCTTCGGCTCCGGCGGCCTCGAGGCGCTGCTCCCGGGCTTCTTCGAGGGCGGCCTGTCGCCGGTGTTCGAGTACCTGCGGGGCTGGCACGCAGCGCCGCTGGTGTGGCTCGACGAGCCCAACGCCCAGGCCCGCGCCCTCGAGGAGCTGGCGGGAGAAGTTTCCCGCAGCCACGCCGACGCGCAGCGCCGCATGGAGCTGGCCATGCCGCCAGACCGACACTTCCTCGACGCCGCCGCGCTCCGAGAGGCCCTGGCCCCCTACCGGGTGGTGACGGGCGGCCTCTCGCTGGAGCGCGCCGACGAAGCGCCGCTGGCCTTTCATCTCGGCGGCACCAGCGCGCTGCGCGAGGCCATCGTCTCGCACCACGGAGAAGACGGCGCGCTGGAGCCCCTGCACCAGCGCCTCGCACAGTGGAAGGACGACGGCGTCTCGGTGTGCGTGGCCTGTGGCTCCGCCGGGCAGGCCGACCGGCTGAAGCGCATGCTGGCCGAGCGCAAGGTGCGCTGCGCGGTGCACGGCGAGAGCTGGACTCCGGCGCCCGCGAAGCCGGGCGTGGTGCAGCTCTTCACCGGCCAGGTGAGCGAGGGGTTCATCGATGCGTCCTCGGGGCTGGTGTTGCTCTCGCAGGAGGACCTCTTCGGTGCGCGCGCCAGACGTCGCTCGCGCCGGCGCCGCAAGGCCGCCGAGGGCTTCGCCGCCACCTTCCAGGACCTGAAGGAGGGTGACCTCTGCGTGCACGCCGACTTCGGCGTGTGCCGCTACGCGGGCCTCAAGACCATGCAGGTCAACGGCGTGTCCGGCGACTTCCTGATGCTGGAGTTCGCCGGCAAGGACCGCGTCTACCTGCCGGTGAGCCGCATGCGGCTCATCTCCCGCTTCTCCGGTGGCGACCCGGAGAAGGTGTCGCTCGACAAGCTGGGCTCCGGCGCCTTCGAGAAGCGCAAGGCCTACGTCAAGGAGCAGCTGCTCAAGATGGCCGCCGAGCTGCTGCAGCTCTACGCGCAGCGGCGCGCGCACCCGGGCTTCGCCTTCTCTCCCGCCAACCGCTACTTCCGCCAGTTCGAGGCCGACTTCGAGTTCGAGGAGACGGTCGACCAGCAGAAGGCCATCGACGACGTGCTGGCCGACATGGAGAAGCCGCTGCCCATGGACCGCCTGGTGTGCGGCGACGTCGGCTACGGCAAGACCGAGGTGGCCATGCGCGCCATCTTCAAGGCGGTGATGGACCACAAGCAGGTGGCCATGCTGGTGCCCACCACGCTGTTGGCGCACCAGCACCTCAACAACTTCAAGAAGCGCTTCGACGGGTACCCGGTGACCGTCGAGGTGGTGTCGTCGCTGCGCAAGCCGGGAGAGGCCCGCGAGGTGCTGCAGCGGGCGCGCGAGGGTCGCGTCGACGTGGTCATCGGCACCCACAAGCTGCTGGGCACCAGCGTGGCCTTCAAGGCCCTCGGCCTGCTGGTCATCGACGAAGAGCAGAAGTTCGGCGTGAAGCAGAAGGAGCAGCTCAAGCGCCTGCGCACCACCGTCGACACCCTGACGCTGACGGCCACCCCCATTCCGCGAACCCTGAACATGGCGATGAGCGGCCTGCGAGACCTCTCGCTCATCACCACCGCGCCCGCCGACCGACGGGCCATTCGCACCTTCGTCAACACCTTCGACGAGGCGCAGATCCGCGAGGCGATCCTCCGGGAGCTCCAGCGCGGCGGGCAGGTGTACTTCATCCACAACCGGGTGCACTCCATCGGCGGCGTCGAGCAGCGGCTGCGCTCGCTGGTGCCCGACGTGCGCATGGTGGTGGCCCACGGGCAGATGGGCGAGGGCGAGCTGGAGAAGGCCATGCTCACCTTCGTGGAGAAGCGCGCGCAGCTCCTGCTGGCCACCAGCATCGTCGAGAGCGGCATCGACATCGCGTCGGCCAACACCATGATCGTCGACAACGCCGACGAGTTCGGGCTCTCGCAGCTCTACCAGCTGCGCGGGCGCGTCGGCCGGGGGAAGGAGCGCGCCTACGCCTACCTGCTGGTGCCCCCCAACCGCGCCATCACCGCCGACGCCGAGAAGCGCCTCGAGGTGCTGCAGGCCTTCACCGAGCTGGGCGCCGGCTTCTCCATCGCCACCCACGACCTCGAGATCCGCGGCGCCGGAAGCCTGCTGGGCAAGGAGCAATCAGGCAGCATCGAAGCGGTGGGCTTCGACGTCTACGCGCAGCTGTTGGAGGAGGCGATCCTGGAGCTGCGCGGCGAAGCGCCGCCCGACACCATCGAGCCAGACGTCAACCTCCCGGTCCCCGCGTACCTCCCGGAAGACTACGTGCCCGACGTCCACCAACGGCTGGTGCTGTACAAACGCTACAGCCAGGCGCAGTCGGCCGACGAGCTGGAGGACCTGCGCACCGAGTGCGTCGACCGCTTCGGTGACGCGCCCGACGAGCTCGACGCGCTGCAGGAGGTGATGCAGCTCAAGATCGAGCTGCGAAAGCTGGCGGTGCGGCAGCTCGACGGCGGGCCCGGGCGCCTCGTGGCCACCCTCGGGCAGGAGGCGCACCTCGACGGGGCGCGCCTGACCACCCTGGTGCAGAAGTCGAAGGGCCTCTATCGGCTGACGCCCGACCTCAAGCTGCTGGCGAAGCTCGACGCCTCGGTGAAGGGCATGGACTTCATCCCCGCGGCGCGCAAGCTGGTCAGGGACCTCCACGCCTGCCGCGACACCTCGTACACGGAGCCCGACCGCTGAGGCGTCTGCGGTGCGCGCTCAACCACCGCGGCGAAGCGCGCCGGGAGAGGCACCGAACCGGCGCGTGAAGTGTCTCGTGAGGTGACTCTGGTCGGCGAAGCCCGTGGCATTGGCGATTTCCGAGATTGGCCCGGTGGTGTCGAGCAACAGCTCACGCGCGCGGAGGAGCCTCCGCTCGCGAACCCAGCTCGCAGGTGAAGTACCGAAACTGGCCCGAAACGTCCGGGCGAAGTGGTCGACGCCGAGATGAACGAGACGCGCCAGACGCTCCACCGGCAGCCGCTCGTCGAGGTGTCCATCGAGCCACCGCTGGAGCCTCTCTCGCTGCTCCTCGGTGAAGACCTGCTCGCGAGAAGGAACGCTGACCTCGAAGTGGTGCCTCAACAGGTGCAGCGCGATGAGCTCTCCCAACGCCCGAACGCTGCGCTGAGCCCCCAGGGGTTGCCGGGAGACCTCCCGCACCAACCAGTTACCGAGCTCCGCGAGCGCGTCGTCGGCCACCCACACCGCGTGACGCAGACGAATGGGGGTTGAACGGCCGAATGCCTCCTGTGCGACCTCCCGCATGTACCTCGCGTCGAAGTCCAGATGCAGAACGTCGAGCCCATGCTCCCACCGCCAGCGCATCTCCGTCTGGGTCGGGAGCACCGCCACGCCACCCGGCGTCACCTGGTGGGCGCGCTCCATCTGGTCCGTGCGCTGCCAGACCCTGCTCTCACCGCTGATGCACAGACAGATGTTGTAGGTCTCGGCGGCTGTCGCGCCGCTCGCCTCCCCCGGTGCGTAGCTCAAACCGCGGAACCCCACGCGCGTCGGGGTCGGCGCCTGGCCATCGAGCCACACCGAGGGCGCGCTCACAGGGCTGATGATGGCCTTCTCGAACCGATGCACCTCGTGAATGTTGCCCGACCTCTCCACGAACGTCGACGGACGACGCGACGTGTCGACGGAAACGGACAAGTGCCCGGCGCGCGTTCAAGACGCACGTCGGGCGGCGGCCTCACCATGAAACATGCCCAAGAATCAGAGGTCCAGGAACCCCGAATCACGTCGTGAACTGCTCAAGCTGCTCGGCGCAGGCGCGGCCGTCAGCGCGGGCATCGCCTGCAGCCGCGAGCCCGCGGTCACCCTGCCAGCGGCCGAGGCCCCACAGCGTTGGGACCGAGAGGTGGACGTCGTCGTAGTCGGCACCGGCGCCGCGGGGACCCCGGCGGCCATCGAGGCAGCCCGGACGGGCGCGAAGGTGCTCCGGCTGGAGAAGGTCGCGGTGGTGGGCGGGAACATGTCCCACTCACAAGGCATCATCTACCTGGGCGGCGGCACCGCGCTTCAGCAGAAGCACGGGTTCAAGGACACCGTCGAGGGCATGTTCACCTACCTCTCCGCGTTCATGGCTCCCTGGGAAGACCCTGCCTTCCTCCGCTTCTACTGCGAGAACGCCGCCGCCCACTTCGACTGGCTGGTCTCACAGGGCGTCCCCTTTGGCGAAGCCTTCACCGCGCGGAAGGTCGTCAACCCGCTGGGTGGAGGCGGTGGCCTCTCGTACTGCGGCAACGAGCCCAACTACCCCTATGACGGGCTGACGCCGCCGGTCCCCCGCGCGCACAACGTCGTCGGGTACGGAGCCGGCATGTCGCGCGCGCTCCAGGACATGGCCGACAAGGAGCCCAACCTCTCCACCGAGGTGAACGCGCCGGTGACCAACCTCATCACCGACGACCATGGGCGGGTCATCGGGGTCATCGCGAAGATCAAGGGCCGAGAGCAGCGGGTCCTCGCGCGGCGCGGCGTCATCCTCGCGAGCGGCGGCTACGAGATGAACCCGGACATGCTGAGGCAAACGAAGGCCGCGCAGTATCCGCTCGTCCCCATGGGAAGCTCCTACCGGGGCAACACCGGCGATGGCATTCGCCTCGCGGCGAGTCTTGGAGCGCGGCTCCGCGACATGGACCACACGTTCTCCACACCTTTCGTCTACCCGCCTCAGGAGCGGGTGGCCGCGATTCTGGTGAACAAGGTGGGGCGGCGCTTCGCCAACGAAGCCTCTTACGGCGCGGTGCTCGGCGATGAGATCGTCGAACACCAGAGCAACGTAGCGTGGCTCATCATGGACTCGACCATCGCGGCGGAGGTCAACGCGGTGGGCACCGACGGCTCCATGCCGCTGTCTCAGACGGCCAGCGCTCCGACCATCGAGGCGCTGGCCCAGAAGCTGGGTCTGCCCGCCGAGGCGCTGGTCGCCGAGGTCGAGTTCTACAACCGGCACGCGGCGAAGGGCGTCGACCCGCTGTTCCACAAACACACGTCGTTCCTGAAGCCGCTGCGGAAGGCGCCGTTCCTCGCCTTCAACTTCACGGAGTTCATGCCCTTCCTCACCACCGGCCACGTCGAGATCGACATCAACGCGCAGGTGCTGAACCAGTACGGGCAGCCGATCCCCGGGCTCTACGCCGCCGGGCAGAATGGTGCGGGCATCGGTCGACGCTTCTACAACAGCGGCATTCGACTGGGAGAAGCCTCCTTCTTCGGGCGCATCGCAGGGAGAACCGCCGCGAGGGCCGCACCGTGGACGGGCGCGACCTCCCGGGTGGTGCCTTCGAGCGTCACGGGAGAAGCCGGGGCGCTGCCGGGACCGGCCATCGAGGTGGCGAGCATCGAGGCCGGCGAGGCGCTCTACAAGTCGAAGGGATGCAACACCTGCCACTCCACGGATGGAAGCAAGACCGTCGGTCCTTCCTTCAAGGGCCTCTGGGGAAAGACCGAGAAGACCGACAAGGGCGACGTAACGGTGGACCTAGCCTACCTCACGGAGTCGGTGCTGAATCCGGCGGCCAGGGTGGTGGACGGTTTTCCTGCCGCGATGCCACCGCAGCAGTTGAGCGAGGTGGAGATCAAGAGCCTCTCGTTGCTGCTCGAGACGTTGAAGTGAGCGCGCTGGGGGCGGTGATGCCGTTGGGTACACTGCCCCCATGGATCTCAAACTCAAAGACAGGGTGATTCTGGTCACCGGCGGCACGCGGGGCATCGGCCACGCCATCGCCCGGAGAGCAGCCGAAGAAGGCGCGCACGTGGCCATCTGCGGCCGCACGCGCGCGACGCTGGACGACGCCGTGGCCGCGTTGAGCGCGCTGGGGGGGCGGGTGCACGGAGAGCAGGTCGACGTCCTCTCCGACGACGGGGTGGAGACCTTCGTGGCGAGGGCAGCGGCGGCGCTCGGGCGCGTCGACGGCGTGGTGGCCAACGTCGGGGGGACCTTCGGTGGAAACTTCCTCGAGGCCGGCGCCGACGACTGGCTCAAGACCCTCAACGTCAACCTGGTGCACGCCGCCCGACTGGTGCGCGCGGCGGTGCCTCACCTCGAGGCAGGTGGTGGTGGCTCGGCGCTCATCGTCGCCTCCATCTCCGGGACCCGCCCCGGGCCACGGCCACAGTACGGCGCAGCCAAGGCAGCGGAGATCGCACTGGCGAAGTCCCTGGGGCGCGAGCTGGGGCCGCGAGGCATCCGCGTCAACACCCTCTCGCCGGGGAGCATCCTCTTCGAAGGTGGCTCCTGGGCCCGGCGGGTGAAGGAGATGCCGGAGAAGATTGCGGACTTCGTCGCGCGCGAGTTTCCGCGCGGTCGCATGGGCACGCTGGACGAGGTGGCAGACGTCGCCGCGTTCCTGCTGTCGCCACGGGCGAGCTGGGTGAGCGGCACCGACGTGGTGGTGGACGGCGCTCAAAACACGCCCAGCGTGCAGCTCACATAAAAAGAGCCACCCGGGCGGGACCCGGGTGGCCTTGGTTCATCAGAAACTCAAGCGACCTTACTGAAGCGAGAGTTCGTCGATGTAGACGCCAGAACGGACCGTGGAGGAATCCGACCTGAAGTCGAACCGGAGCTTGATGACCTGTCCCGCGTACGCCGAGAGATCGACCGTGTACTGCGTCCACGACTCCTGGACGCCGTACCAGGCAGACTGCGAGTCAACCACACCCGGGTAAGCCGGCACCGCCGTCGTCACGAGCGAGTAGGTCGCACCGTTGTCGGTGCTGACCTTGAGATTGAAGCCATCATACCCGGCCGCCGGATTGCTGCTGTTCTGCTCGGTATTGTACCAGGCATAGAAACTAAGCTGCCCGGTCCCCGAGATTTGAATGAACGGTGAGGTAGCGGTCGTGACACCCCAATTCTGGTTGTTCGAGTAGTTCGCCGCGAGCCGCGTGGCGATCACACCGGTTCCCATGTGTGCAGCGTTGGGACCCGACGTCGGCGCGCCTTGCTCGAACTCACCCGTCAACGTCCAGGCACCAGCAGCCTCGAAGCCCTCCTGGTAGGGCAACGAAATGATCGGCGCGATCGTAAAGGAAATGGTCTCGTCGTCGAAGTTGGCCGGGTCAGTGCTGTCCGTCGCACGAACCGAGAGCGAGTAGGTACCCGGAGTAGACACCACACCCGAAACGATTCCCGTCAAAGGATCGATCGCCAGCGCTCCGCTGGAATCGCTGAGCAGGCTCCAGCTGAGGTTCGAACCCACAGCGGCGAGCCTGATGGAGAGCGGGCTCCCTGCAGGCTGCTCCGGCAAGGAGACGGCGCTGATGTTCACCGGAATGGTGGGCGGCTCGATCACGCGAATCAGGTTGTTGGCGTTGACGGAGTTCGTGCGCTGCAACGCATACAACCGGCTGTTCGCGACATCGAAAGCCAACGCCCGGATATTCTCGAACGTCGCCACGCCACGCAGACCATCGACGCTGCCGAGCAACGCGGTCGAGGGACCTGCCACCAGCCTGGCCGATGCAGGGAACCCATGGGAGTCCAGGAGAATCTCGCAGATGCGACCATTCGCCGTGGTCGCAGAGGCCGAGGTCGAGCCCCAGACAGTGTAGAAGATGCGCCGCGGGTTGCTTGGATCATCGAGCGCCGTCGCAACCCTGCTGAAGTTGGGATTGCACGGACCCGACGGGATGGTGAAGACCCGCGACGTACCAGCCACGGGCACATCCGTCGGCGCGACCACGGTGGAGAGTTCCGCAGTGTGGACCGCAGAGCTGGTGAACTCGTAGACCTTGGAGTCAGAGACCGCGACGCCGTACGGCGAGACGCCGAAGTTCGTAACCCTGGTCCAGGCGACCGGGGTGCTCACAAGCGAGTTGGCACCGAGGGTGCCCGTCGACGAGCTGTTCACCGCGACGAAGAACTTGTCGCCGTTGGAGCTGACACCATACTTCGCGGTCGTGCTGTACGGCGTCCCCGTCGTGGTGAGCGCAGCGGGCATCCCACCGGACACGGAGTACAAGCCAGCCGTCCCGAGCGGCGAAGAGAAGAGGCCATTGAACGCGTTCAGGTTGCCGTAGGTATCGAAGAAGATGGCCTGGGGATCGAGGGCCTGTGCCTGATTCTGGGCGTAGACCTCCGTGTACTGTCCACCTCCGACCGGCACGAAGCCGATGCCACCTCGCTGCGTGGCCGTCGTGTTACCCGTCGCATTGGTGATGGTGAAGAAGATCTCGTTGTTCTGAACGGCGAGACCCCACCCCGGGAAGTAGTTCATGGGCACGTCGGTCAAGGCGTAGCCATAGACCTGTGCGTCGAACACCGAGACGGTCAGCGTGGCTTCGACGAAGACCGCCGGATTCGCCGCGTCGCTCACGCGGACCGTCAGGCTCGAAGAACCGGCTGCCGGCGGCGTCCCCGACAACTGACCCGACGTCGGGTCAATGCTGAGCCAAGCGTGGTTGGTGCCACCCACGATGCTCCACGTCACGGCCGCAGGTCCACCGGCCCGAGCAAGCGTCGCGCTGTACGGCACGCCGGTCGAACCATCAGCCAACGTTGACGTCACGATCGCCAGCGGATCGGGAGCCGGGTAGATGACACGAACCAGGTTGTTGACCTGCGTCGTATTCCTCTTCTGGAGCGCATACAGAATCTGCGTCGCCGGATCATAGGTCAGCGCGGTGATGGCCTCGAACCCAGCGGCTCCGCGCGTCGCGGAGTCCACACTGTTCGCCGGAGCGACACCAGACGCAACGCCCGCGTAGACAGAGGCAGTTCCGACCGGCTCACCGGTCGCATCGAGGTCGATGACACAGATACGGTTGGAGGCATACGCGGCGTTGCTCGCGCTCGCATCCCACGACGTGTAGAAAATCCTCGTCGGAGCAGCCTCATTGTCGACGGCTGCGGCCACCCGCATCCCGCTGGAGCCACCAGTGCTCCAACCACACGAGCTCCCGACCTGGGTGAACGTGCTGCTCGGAGCGGCGGTGGTCGTCGTGGGGACCGCCGGGTCCACCACCGAGTTGAGATTGTAAATCCTGAGTTGACTCCCAACCGGCGCCGCGAGGCTGTCAAACACATACAGCTTGGTCGCTGAAGCGACGACGCCGAACGGTGCATTGAATGCGTTCGGGCTCGTAGCATTCGTCACATTCGTCATCACCGTAGGCGCGGTCACGGTCAGATTCGCGCCGATGATGTCGTACGGAGACGGCAAATACTGAGCGATGTAGAAATTCGACCCCTGCTTGGACCAACCGTACTTGACGCCGACGCCGAACGGGGTCCCCGTGGCCGTCACGGCGACCGCGGAGGTCGGCGACGTAATCTTGTACACACCAGCAGTGGTGCCAGTGAGCCCCGTCCCGAACATACCTCCGAACGTGAACAACTCACCGCCGCTGAAGAACAACGCGTGCGGGTCTACCGCGGCCCCAGCCTGATCCTCAGCATAGAAAGACGTGAACGAACCGCCGTTAACAGAAACTGAACCGATGCCACCACGCAGCGTACCGTTCGCAGTCGTGGACGTGGCGCTGTTGTTGGTCGTGAAATAGAGCTCGGAGTTGTTCAGCGCGAGACCGATTCCTGGAGAGAACCCGGCAGGAATACCAAGCACCTCAATGCTCGCGACCCCCGTCTGGGAAGGCGCACCACCACCCGCGCCGCCGCCGACGTCACCGC
>CALNBU010000541.1 GCA_937875615.1 uncultured Archangium sp. | reverse complement strand
GCTGTCGACGAAGGCATCCTGCAGGTCGGCCGCCATCGCACGCCCGATCCGCTGGCGTACTTCTTCGAGAAACGCGCGCTGCAGGTGCAGACCCGCGCGCGTTCGCTGGGGATGGTGGGCCAGACGCTGGTGCTGGAGTTCACCGCCGACGGCGGCGCCGGTGAGTCCTTGGTGGAGACCCGCGCGTTGCCCATCACCGTCGAGCCCTTCGTGGCGGTGCGCAGCGCCGCGCTGCCGGGGCTGACGCCGCACGAGACCGGCCGGGAGTACGTCATCTCGCTCGAGAGTGAGGTGAGCTGCGAGGTGTTCGACGTGACGGCGCGCGTGCTGGCGTCGCGGGTGGTGCCCGGCTCGGTGCGCGTCGACGGCCAGCCGGTCGAGGCGGTGCAGACCGACACCGGGCTGGAGGTGCGGGGGTTGACGCTGCGGGCGGCGCCGGTGGAGCTCCGGCTGCGCGCGGGCGCGGTGCTGCTCTCGGAGCGGGCACCTGTGGCCGAGGTGTGGCTCAACGGGGTGCGGATCTCGAGGCAGGACGACGCCGCCGCTCCCGAGTCGTGCAGTTGCTCCGGCGGCGCCGCGGCGTGGGTGGGGTTGGCGCTGACGCTCATCTCCCATCGACGGCGCCGGGAGGCCATGGCATGCCCTCGCGCATGACGCCCAGCGGGTTTCACCATGTCGCCGTCCAGGTGCGAGACGTGGAGCGCGTCGCGGCGTTCTACGCGCGGGTGTTGGGGTTGACCGAGCTGCGTCGGTTCCTCCGCGAGGACGGCGCGCTGCGCAGCGTCTGGCTGTCGGTGGGCGGTGCGGGTGGGTTCCTCGCGGTGGAGTCGCTCCCGGAGGCGCCGGTGGGCGCGGAGGTGGGCTTCTCGATGGTGGCGCTGCGCATCGACGCGGCCGCGCGCGGGCTGGTGCTCGAAGAGCTGGCGCGGGCGGGCGTGCCGGTGGTGAAGCAGACCGCCTGGACCCTCTACGTCAAGGATCCCGAAGGCAACCTGGTGGGGCTCTCCCACCACCCCGACGACGCCGAGGTGGGCGCAGGAGCTCCAGATGCCACGGCTGGGTGAGCTGCTGTTGCAGGAGACGCTGGTGACGCCGGACCAACTCGAGGAGGCGCTCGAGGCGCAGGTGGTCCACGGCGGACGGCTGGGCACCAACCTGGTCGAGCTCGGCTTCCTCAAGGAGGCCGAGCTGGCGCGGGTGCTGGGGCGACAGCACGGCCTTCCGTTCGCCTCGGGCGACATGGCGCCCGAGCCGGCGGCGCTCGGGTTGGTGGCCCGGCAGTTCTTCGATGATCAAGATGTGTTGCCGATGCGCCTCGAGGCGACGCGGCTCACGGTGGCGGTGCTGGGGCCGCATCAGCTCAAGGCCACCGACGCGCTGGGGTTCAAGGCCGGGCGTCGCGTGGTGTCGGTGGTGATCCCCGAGTTCCGCATGAACCAGTTGCTGCGCGCGCACTGTCAGGCCTTCCGGCCGATGCGGCCCATCGACATGAACGCGCTGCGGCCCCGGCTGCGGAAGGAGGCGAAGCGGCCCAGCGTGGAGGAGGTCGGAGATCTCATCAACGAGTCGGACTTCGCCAGCATCTACGCCCAGGCCTCGCTGGCGGGCGCCGATGAAGAGGAGATCATCGAGGGGATGGCCATCGAGGAGGAGCTGCCGCTGCCGATCCCGTCGCCGCCCTCACGGCCCGAGCCGACGTACCCGCCGCTCGACTTCGCGCAGGCGCAGGCGAAGCTGCAACGGAGTGCCGGGCGCGAGGACATCGCCATCACCGTGTTGCAGTTCGCGCGGAGCCGCTTCCAGCGCGCGCTGTTGTTGAACGTGCAGGGCGAGCTGGTGACCGGCTGGCACGGCCTGGGGCAGGGGGTGCGCGAGCGCGCGGTGCGGCGCATCGGGGTGACGCTGCGAGAGGCGAACACCTTCCAGTTGGTGGCGAAGCTCAGGTCGCACTTCGTCGGCCCCATGAAGCGGACTCCCAACATGGAGGTGTTCTACCGGCTGCTCGGTGGAGGCGCGCCGCAGACCGCGGTGCTGCTGCCGTTGCTGGTGCGCGGCAAGCTGGTGCACCTGCTGTACGTGGACCACGGGCCGGGGCAGGTGACGCCTCCCGACGTCGGCGAGCTGTTGATCCTCAGCCAGAGCGTCACCCGCAGCTACGAGGCGCTCATCCGCGAGCGCCAGCGCGCGCGCGCCCACTGAGGTGCTCAGCGGGCGGGGTTGAAGCTGGTGACGGACAGCACCCGGAGGCTTTGCGCGGCGCGGTCGCGCGCCTCCTGGGCGAAGTTTTCCCGGTTGATCCGCAGCGCCGAGGTGTCGGCGCGCGCGGCGCTGGCCGCGGCGTCGGCGGCGCCGGTGAAGTCTCCCGAGGCGGTGAGCGCGACGCACAGGTTGAGCCAGGCGAGGACGTCGGCGGGGTTCTTCTCGAGGTGCGCGCGGTAGGCGATGGCGGCCTGCGCGAAGTCGCCGCCGAGGAGGTGGGTGTTGGCGTCCTCGAGTCCTGGTCCGCGCTCGACACGGAAGGTTTCCTGGACCTGGCTGGGCTGGAGCGCGGCCGCGAGTTGTTGCATGGCCGCGTCGATGGCGGCCAGGTAGAGGTCGTGGTCCGTCCCGACGATGGACGCTGCGCCGGTGAAGCGCTCGTCGACGGCCTCGCCGGTGAGGTGCACCGTGGACCGGGCGACGCGCTGGCCGGCCTCGTCGCGGACGATGGGCGCTTCATCGACCAGCAGCTCGAGGTGGGTGCGGGCCTGCTCGGGGACCGTCGTCACGTCGATGCCCGCGGCGGTGAGCTGGGCGCTGACCGCCTCGGCTGCGTGTCGCGCGCGGCGCCCCTCGTCGGTGAAGGCCTGGATGGTGTCCAGCAACGACAGCCCCGTCTTGGTCTGAGTCAGCATCACCGGGCGCTCCGGTTCAGCGATGGCGAAGGTCGCGCGCTGCTCTCGGACGACGGTGACGACCGGCGCACAGGACAGGAGTGCCGTGGAGGCGGTGAGCAGCAGGAGTCTGAACATGGCGGGCGATGTAGCGCGCGACGATGGCCGAGTCAGTCAGGACGGGTGCGGGGTGGTCGCTCCATGTACAGTGACGCGCATGACCCTCCGCTCGTGGTTGTTGCTGGCGTTGTTCGTGGGGTGTGCTGGTGAGGTGTCGGAGCTCCCC
>CALNBU010000540.1 GCA_937875615.1 uncultured Archangium sp. | reverse complement strand
GGTCCCTCGCCTGAGTGGCGAGGAAGCGCGCCTTCTCCAGCAGCCCCGCGTCGCGGCCCACCAGCATGCCTCCGCCGGAGGTGGTGATGATTTTGTTTCCGTTGAACGAGAAGGCCGCCAGCGCGCCGAAGCTGCCGGCCGGGCGACCCTTCCAGGTGGCGCCCAGCGCTTCGGCCGCGTCCTCGATGAGCGGCACCTCGTAGGCCGCGCACATCGCCTCCAGCGCGTCGAGCTGCGCGCACTGGCCGTAGAGGTCGACGGCGAGCACCGCCTTCACCCGGCGGCCCTGCGCGCGCGCCTCGCGCAGCTCGGCCTCCACCAGCGCCGGGTCGAGGTTCCAGGTCTGGCGCTCGCTGTCGATGAAGACCGGCCGCGCGCCCTCGTAGACGATGGGGTTGGCCGACGCGGCGAAGGTGAGCGACGAGACCAGCACCTCGTCGTCCCGGCCCACGCCCAGCAGCTTCAGCGCCAGGTGCAGCGCCGCCGTGCCGCTCGACAGCGCCGCGGCGTGCGGCATGGCCACCTGCGCGGCCAGCTCCCGCTCGAAGGCGTCGACGTGCGGCCCCAGCGGCGCAATCCAGTTCGAGTCGAAGGCGTCCAGCAGCAGCCCCCGCTCGTCGGGACCCATGTGAGGCGGAGAGAGGTACACGCGCGGCGACATGCGGCGGAGGTGTAGCACTTCAGCGACGCGGCAGCGGGCGGGCCGGCACGCCCACCACCGTCACCCCCGACGGCACCTCGCGCAGCACCACCGCGCCGGCGCCCACCACGCAGTCGCTGCCCACCTTCGCCAGCTGCAGCACCGCGGCGCCGAGGCCGACGTGGCTGCGGGCCCCCACCTGCGCGCGGCCGCCCAGCACCGCCGTCGGAGAGAGGTGCGCGAAGGCGCCCACCACGCACTCGTGCTCCACCACGCACGCGGTGTTGAGGATGACGCCCTCTCCCACCTCCGCCTCCGCGTTCACCACCGCCCGCGGCATCACCACCGTCCCGGCGCCCAGCGCCGCCGAGGGAGAGATGACCGCTGAAGGGTGCACGAAGACCGGGAGCCGGTGGCCACTGGCCTTCAGTTGCTGCGCCACCCGCGCGCGCGTCGCGTTGTCACCGAGGCCCAGCGCCAACGTGCGCGCGGGTGGCGCAGCAACTGAAG
>CALNBU010000539.1 GCA_937875615.1 uncultured Archangium sp. | reverse complement strand
GGGTTCCCTGGCGATTTGGAGCCGGGGGCCTGTGCCAGCCGTGCAATCCACCGCCGATATCCGAGAGATCCTCCCGCCTCAGGACACCCAGTGGCTCAGGGCCCTGAAGGCCGAAGTCCAACCCACCACCTTCAAGAAGGGCCGGGAGTACGCCGAGTCGCGCCGCGTCTCGGGCCTGGGACGCACCGAGGTGGGCATCGCGGCCACCGTCGCCGGCAGCGAAGGCCGGAAATACACCGTGCAGCTCGCCCCCACCGACGAAGGGGGCATCGAGTCGCTCTGCGACTGCGCGGAGTGGGGCCGGGAGGGCGCTCACTGCAAGCACGTGGTGGCGGTGGGCCTGGTGTACCTGACCCGCCTGCGCGCGCGGCCCGAGGCCGAACCCGTCGGCGCGCCGGCCGCCGCCTCTTCCGAGGGCGAGTCGGTGCCGTTGCCCGCGCTGGCCAAGCTGGAGAACTGGCTGGGCCTCTCGTCGCTGCCCGATCTCGAGTTCCACTACCGGTTGACGCCCGCAGTGGCGGCCATGGGCGGCCGCCACTGGGTGGTCGATGTGCGCCGCGCCGACCAGGCCGCGAAGGGGCCGGTGCAGGTCAAGCGCGTCCTCTCGCAGGGGACGCGGGTGGCGCCGGCCGACGAGCGGGTGCTGTTGTTGCTCGCGAACCACGAGGTGCGCTTCGACTCCAAGGTGGTGGTCAACGACGAGGACCTGGCGGATCTGCTCGACGCGATGAAGGCGCGGCGGGTCATCTACCGTGGCACGCCGATGCTGTTCTCGTCCGAGCCTGCGCGTCCGGTGATCCATCTCCAGAACGGCGACGACGGCGCGGTGGCCCGCATCGAGGTGGCGCTGCCCGACGACTCCCGCTTCGGCCTGAAGGACGTCATCGTGCTCTCCGGGCGCAAGAGCTGGGCGGTGGTGGGCCAGACCGCGTACCCGCTCGAGCCCGACTTCCCGCCGCGCCTGCTGCGCAAGTGGCTGCTCGAGCCCACCATGTCGTTTCCGCCCTCGCAGCTCGACCGGGCGCTGAGCTTCTTCGCCGCCCACCTGCCGCGGTACCGCCTGGCGCTGCAGGCCGACGGCATCGAGGTCGACGACAAGACCCTGCCGGGGTTTCTCCTCACCGTGGAGGGGCGCGCCGACTACGTGAAGGGGCAGTTGGCGGCGAAGTACGGCAAGTCGGTGACGGTGCCGGTCTCGCCCTCGGCCAACCACCTCGGCTACGCCAGCGGGAGCACCGAAGACGGCAAGAAGCTGTTCCTGCGGCAGGAGGCGATGGAGAAGGTGGCCGGGCGGGCGCTGGTGGAGCGCGGCTTCCGCTATGAGGAGGCCAGCCAGAGCTACGAGGCGACGGGAGACGCGGCGCTCGACTTCTGGGCGCGCGGGCGGAGCGAGCTGCCGAAGGGCTGGGAGATCTTCACCTCCCACCCGCCCAAGGTGAAGGTGCGGGCCAAGGTGACGCCGCGCATCCGCGTCAACATGACCACCACCAACTGGTTCGATCTCGACGCGGAGTTCGTGACCGAAGACCAGACGGTCGACCTTGGCG
>CALNBU010000538.1 GCA_937875615.1 uncultured Archangium sp. | reverse complement strand
CTCATCCAGGCTGTCGAAGCGCGCGTTCTTGGCGCGGTACTGCGGCTGGTACTTCGAGTAGCCGCTGTTCTCGTCGGAGAAGCCCTTCTGGAAGGGCTCGCCGGTGCCCGAGAAGTTGAGCGTGGTGCCCGTCTCGTCCTCGTCGACCCAGTCGCGGAGGTTGGTGATGAGCTCGTTGGGCATCACCTTGATGCGGTTGCTGTCTTCCTTCTCGAAGAGGAACTCGAACTTCTTGTCACCGAAGGTGGCCACCAACTGCATCAGCAACCCCATGGCGGTGAGCTGCGGCGAGTCGAGCTTGGCGAGGTTGATGCGCTCTTCTTCATCGCTGATCTTCGAATCGAAGCAGCCGGTGAAGGCGCCGAACTTCCGCTCCGACTGGGCCTGCGCCAGCTCGGGGTTCTCTTCGTCGAAGTCGAACTTCTTCGCGCTCTTCGACAGCGCTGACTCGGAGATGGGGCGGCCCTTCTCGTCGAACTCGGGGATCATCTGCGCGAGCATGTGGCAGTCGATCTTCGCCATGCGCCACAGCTGGATGGACATGCCGCCGCCCGCGCCCGGCAGGCCATTGGGACCGGGGACGCCGCCCGCGCCCGTCATGCCGGGGATTCCTCCCGCGCCGCCGGTGAACTGCGAGAGCATTCCGCCGAGGTTGGGGATCTGGATCTGGTCGAGCTGCTTCTGGAAGCGCAGCATCAGGCGCGAGAGGCCGATGCCGGAGCGCGCGAGGTAGTAGGCGCGGATTTCATCGCGCTGGTTGGTGGCGAGCCGCAGCTCGACCACCGAGTTGTAGCGGACCTCGTTGGCCACCAGACCCAGCACGGCGATGCCGACCAGCACCAGCAGCATGGCCACGCCCCGCTCGGAGAACTTCGCGCGCCGGGCTCTCACTGGTACCTCGGGAACTCGGTGTTGAGGATGATGCGCGTCTGGGTGGTGTACTTCACCTCTTTGCCGTTCTCGTCGGTGGCGAAGAGCGTGATCTTCACCCGCGTCGGCAGCAGCGACTTGCGCTCGGTACGGCGGGTGTCCCACTCGTCTTCCCACTGCTTGCGCTGGCTGTCCCAGTACTCGAACTCGATCTTCTTCGCGCCTTCGAAGAGCGCGTCTTCGGTGCCCCCGCGCTCCATGCGCTCCTCGAGAATCACGTTCTCACGGCGCACGAGGTCGTTGCGGTTCTTCGCCTTCGCGTCGAGCGAGCGCTTCACCGAGTACTCGACCACCATCTGGTCAGACTCCTTGGCGTCGGCGTACAGCCGCTGGTGCGCGAGGGAGGTGAAGATGAGCTTGTCGCGGGTGCCGATGAAGTTGGTGGGCCGGTCGTACTGGTCGCGGTAGCGCTTGGGGTCGTAGCGGTCGCTGATGTACGCGGCGCCTATCTCCCGCGTCATGCGGCTCATCGCGGCGCGCACCATGCGGTAGTGCTCGGCCTGACCCTCGATGATGTCCTTGTTGGCGATGGTGGTGCTGAAGCTCACGCCGATGACCGTGCCGATGAACGCGGTGATGGCGATGGCGATGACCACCTCCATCAGGGTGAAGCCCCGGCGCATCATCGGCCGATCCTCCCGGTGCCGATGCCGTTGAGGTTGTTGAGGCCGGGGATGCCGCCGATGGAGGGCATGCCCATGGTGGCGCCCTGCGCTGCGGGGATCAACGGCGTGCCGTCGTCGTCACACATGCCGGCGCCGTTGGGGCACTGCCGCGGCGAGCGGGCGGGGGTGCCGTCCTGACGGGTGAAGCCGGTGCCGGTGCCGGTGCCCTGTCCGGAGGCGGCCTGCGCCGCGACGGCGGCACCACCGTTGACGTCGCTGCCAGGCCCGAGGGAGACGATGTGGGTGACGAGGTCGATGCTCTCGGTGAGCTTCCCCTCTTTCCAGCTCACCGTGAGGTGCACCTCGCGCACCGACTTCTGGAGCTGGTCCACCATGCCGGTGAACTGTTGCTGCGCGAGGCCCGCGGCGGGACCCAGCAGGCCCATCAACCCGGCGCCCTGCGCTGCCTGCCCGGCCGCCTGCTGCGCGCCGGCCATGGCGCCCGCGCTCATCGCGCCGCCGCCGCCCATCAGGCTCTGCAGCATCATGGTGGGGTCCGCGCCGCCGGTGCCGCCTTCGCCCATGAGCGGCATGCCGAAGAGCGCGCCGAAGAGCTGGTCGGGCGAGAGGCCATTGGTCTTGGGGACCACCACCTTCGCGCGCCACTTGAAGCCGGGCCAGCCCTCGTCGCTGAAGTCACCGGCCTCTTCATCGTCGTCGGCGGGGAGCGGCTCGTCGTAGAGCTTCTGCTCCAGGTCGGTCATCTTGGAGCGCGCCAGCAGCGTCGCCACCGTCAGCTTCTTGGCGTAGATGTGCGAGTAGACGGCGTTGCTGTTGATGTCGAGGATGGCCACCAGGGACACCGCCAGGATCGACATGGCGACGACCACCTCGAGCAGGGTGAAGGCGCGCGCGTGTCTCATGACTTGGGCACCTCCAGCGCCTCGCCGTGAATCCTGGTCTTGCCGGTGAGGGGAGAGATGGTGAGCGTCCAGGCGTTGTCGCCCTGGCGCACCCAGACCTGCGCGCGCTCGGTGTAGCCTTGGGGGAAGAAGTAGAGGTACGCGGGCCCCGACTTCGTCGGCAGGCGCTGCTTCTGTGTCCACACCTCGACGCGCACGTTGGACGGCAGCGTCTTCTCGACCACGTCCTCGGTGGAGAAGTTGGCGTATTCGGCGGCCTTCTCCACGCGCTTCGCCTCTGCCTGCTGGAGCTCCTGCAGCGTGGGCGCGTCGTCGGAGTCGAGGCGACGGAAGCGGTCGTCCCGGCTCGGGTTCTTCACCTTGTCCTCGGCCTTCTTGCGCGCGTCCTTCAGCTCGTCGTCGCGCTTCGCCGAGGCGGTGACCCCGCCCTGCGCGCACTCCGCCCGCCACGAGACCTCGCCCTCTTCGTCTTTCTCGTCGGGGAGGTCGAACACCAGCCGGCAGGTCTTCCCCGAGAGGGCGGCGGTGTCGTACAGCGCGCGGATGGTGCCGGCCAGCTCGGTGGAGGCCTCCTTGGCCCGGGCGCCGGTGAGCGAGCCCACGCCGAACACCACCGCGGCGAAGAGCACCGCGACGATCATCAGGGCGATGACCACCTCGATGAGCGTCATGCCCCGAGGGCGGTGTGAGCGCGGCGCCATCATCTCGCCGTCACCAACGCGTCGGGGCCCGTCGCCGCCAGGCGCCACGCGCCGGGCAACACCCGGAGGGCGTGTCGGCGGAGAAGCGTGCTGGCGTGCGAGCGGGCGGTCATGACGTCACTTCTTCCCGTCGAGGTCCTTCGACGAGATGTCCGCGTCACCTTCGGCGCCGCCCGGCGCGCCGTCCTTGCCGTAGGAGATGACCACCGGCTTGTTGCCCTCCTTCACGTAGACGTACTCGTGGTCCCACGGGTCGACGGGCATCTTCTCGAGGATCTGCGCGTCGACCAGCGCCTTCAGGCCCGCGCCGGTGTCGGGGTAGTTGCCCTTCTTGGCGTAGTAGGTCTTCAGCGCGTTCTGGATGTTGGCGATGTCCATCCGCGCGCGGTCGACCTTGGCCTGGTCGAGCTGCGGGATGACGGCGATGCCCACCGCGGCCATCAGCAGCGAGAGGATGGTGATCACGACGATGATCTCGATCAGCGTCATGCCGCGGCGGCGGCGATTGAGTCGTTTCAGGAGTGTTCGCTTCATTGGGTCACCTTTCATCGAACCATGGAGTTCATCTGCAGGATGGGCATGAGGATGGAGAAGGCCACGAAGGCGATGACCGCGCCCATCAAGACGATCATCATCGGCTCCAACAACGCGGTGAGCGCGCCGATGCGCACGTTGACGCTCGACTCGTAGTTGTCGGCCACGTTGAGCAGCATGTCCTCCAGCTGCCCGGAGCGCTCGCCGATGCCCACCATGTGGTAGACGAGCGGCGGGAACTCGCCCGACTTCTTGAGCGGGTTGGCGATGCTCTCACCTTCGCGGATCGCGTCGCGCGCCTTGTCGATCACCGACGACATCGCCGAGTTGGTGATGACGTTCTTGACGATGTCGAGCGCGTTGAGCAGCGGCACGCCCGACTTGAGCAGGGTGGCGAGGGTGCGGGCGAAGCGCGAGACCGAGAGCTGTCGCACCAGCGGCCCGAACACCGGCACCTTGAGCACGATGCGGTCCCACACCGGCTTGCCCTTCTCGGAGCCGGTCCAGCGGAAGAAGCCGAAGGCGGAGACGATGAAGACCGGCACCACGATGAACCAGTAGTCCTGCAGGAACTTCGACGAGGCGATGAGCAGCTTGGTCGTCCAGGGGAGGTTGACCTTCATGTCGTCGAAGATCTTCGTCACCTTCGGCACCACCACCGTCATCAGCATGATCAGCACGCCGCCGCCGATGACCATCATGATGGCGGGGTAGATCATGGTGCCCACCAGCTTCTGGCGCAGCCGCGCCTGGCCCTCGGTGAACTCGGCGAGGCGCAGCAGCACCGCGTCGAGCGCGCCAGAGCTCTCACCGGCGCGGATCATGTTCACGAAGAGGGCGCCGAACACCTTGACGTGGTTGTTGAGCGCGTCGGCCAGCGAGGAGCCCTCGTTCACCCGCTGCTTCACGTCGGAGAGGATGCGCTTGAGCTTCTCCTTCTCGACCTGGTCGACCATGGCGGTGAGCGCCTCCACCAGGGAGACGCCGGCCTTGAGCAGGGTGGCGAGCTGGCGGGTCATCACCGCGATGTCGTCGGTGTTGACGCTGCCGCCGGCCAGCCGGCGCAGGTTCACCTCGCCGCCGCCGGAGCCGGCCTTGCCGGTCTTGCCGTCGCGCTGGCCCACCACCTCGGTGAGGAAGATGCCGTCTTTGCGGAGCACCGCGCGCAAGGCCTTGGCGCTCTCGGCCTCCTTGAGGTCGGTGACGTTCTTCCCGGCGGCGTTGAGCCCTCTGTATTCGAAGACCGGCATGGCGCTTTAGAGGTCCTCCTGCGTCACCGAGAGCACCTCGGCGATGGTGGTCTCTCCGCGCGCGATCTTCAGCGCGCCGTCGTCGAGCAGGGTGAGCATGCCCTTCTCCATCGCCTGCTTCTTGATGGTGCCGGAGTCGACGTTCTTGAGGATGAGCTGACGAATGTCGTCGTCGAGCACCAGCAGCTCGTAGACGCCGCTGCGGCCGCGGTAGCCGACGCGGTTGCAGGCCGGGCAGCCCTTCGCGCGGTACACGGTGCCGCCGCCCAGCGCGCGGAAGCGGTCCATGCTCATGCCCAGCTTGGCGATCTCCGCCTCGGTGGGCTCGTAGGGCTCGCGGCACTCCTTGCACACGCGGCGCACGAGGCGCTGCGCCATCACCGCCATCAGCGAGGAGGAGACGAGGAACGGCTCGATGCCCATCTCCACCAGACGGGTGACGGCGCCGGCGGAGTCGTTGGTGTGCACGGTGGAGAACACGAGGTGACCGGTGAGCGAGGCCTCGATGGCGATCTGCGCCGTCTCTTTGTCGCGGATCTCTCCGACCATGATGATGTCGGGGTCCTGGCGAAGGAAGGCGCGCAGCCCGCTGCCGAAGGTGAGGCCGATCTTCGGGTTGAGCGGCATCTGGTTGATGCCCTTGAGCTGGTACTCGACGGGGTCCTCGACGGTGAGGATCTTCACCTCCGGCGTGTTGATGCGCGTCAGCGCGCCGTACAGCGTCGTCGTCTTGCCCGAGCCGGTGGGCCCGGTGACGAGGATGATGCCGTGCGCGCGGCGGATGAGCTCGTCCATGCTCCCGAGAATGTCGGGGTTCATGCCGATCTCTCCGAGGTCGAGCAGCGTCGCGCTCTTGTCGAGCAGACGCATCACGATGCTCTCGCCGTGCACCGTGGGAATGGTGGACACGCGGATGTCGATGTCGCGGCCGGCCAGCTTGATCTTGATGCGGCCGTCCTGCGGGAGCCGCTTCTCGGCGATGTTCAGCTGCGCCATGATCTTCACGCGGCTGATGATGGAGTTCTGGTACCGCTTGGGCGGCTTGATGATGCTCTGCAGCACGCCGTCGATGCGGAAGCGGACCGAGAGGTCCTTCTCCATCGGCTCGATGTGGATGTCGGAGGCCCGCTCCTTCGCCGCGCGGAACAGCAGCGAGTTGACGAGGCGGATGATGGGCGCCTCGTCGCCGGTGTCGAGCAGGTCCTGCTCCGACTCGAGCACCTGCTCGGCGGCGTCGAGGTCCTGCGCCTCCATCTCGCCGACCACCTGCTCGGCTTCGTTGATCGACCGGTCGTAGACCGAGTTGATCGCGTCGATGATGGTGACGCCGCGCGCGATGCGCGCGATGACCTCTCCGTTCAACAGCGTGCGCGCGTGGTCGACCACCGCGGTGTCGAGGGGGTCGGCGATGGCGATGGCGATGAACTCGCCCTCGCGCTTGAGCGGGATGAACTTCGACTGCTTGGCGAAGTTGATGGGCACCACCTTCACCAGCTCGGCGTCGACGTGGTCGAAGGTGATGAGGTCGAGGTATTCGAGGTCGAGCTGGGCCGCGAGGGCGCGCGTGACGTCTTCGTCGCTGACGGCCTTCATGCCGACCAGCACCTCGCCGAGGCGGCCGCCCTTCTCGGCCTGAGCCACCAGCGCCTCCTCGAGCTTCTCGCGCGACAGCCCGAAGGACTCGACGAGGATCTCTCCCAGCGGGCGGCCGAAGAGATAGGCGGGGGAATGCGCGACCAGCCTCGTCTGCTCGGTCGCGGTGCCCTCCGCCGTGTCGACGCCGGTGTTCATGTCACTCCCCATCCGTCACGACGGACGGCTCGGGCGCAGGCTCGGTGGCCACGCCCGGGGCCGCGGTGGGGGTCTCGGTCTCCGGCGTGGTGTCGGGCCTCTGCGCGCC
>CALNBU010000537.1 GCA_937875615.1 uncultured Archangium sp. | reverse complement strand
ACGGTGGAGGCGCCGGTGGGAGAGATTTCGCTCTTCTTGCGCAGGGGCGCGGTGGTGCCGCGCGCGGCGGCGCGGCTGGAGACGCTCTTCCCGGCGGAGGCCCCGGTGGTGGATTGGGACGACGTGAAGGACGAGCGGGTGCTGCTGGTGGTGGCGGGAGGTGACGGCAGCTTCACCGAGCGCGACGGCACGCGCTACGAGGTGCGCGCGACCGGCTCGACCGACTTCTCGTTGCCTGACTGTGTTGCCTTGGACGCCCGGGGGTGCATCGAACGGAGCGGCGCACGAGCGGTGGCACGGCTGGAGGGGACGACGCTGCGCTTCCCGGGAGGCGAGCTGAACATCCACGGGCCTCTGCGGCGCTACGACGTGGAGGTGTTGGAGTAGGCGTCAGGTCCGGCGGATGACTCAGGGCATCTTCCGCGTCAGCAGGGAAACCTGAGGCTGCGGGAGGGGCAGTCGGTGGGCCATCTTCCCGACGCCGCCGTCTTCTGCGTCGCTGCCGGCATCTTCGCTGCCGGCATCTTCGCTGCCGGCGTCTTCGCTGCCCGCGTCTTCGCTGCCCGCGTCTTCGCTGCCCGCGTCTTCGCTGCCGGCGTCTTCGCTGCCGGCGTCTTCGCTACCGGCGTCTTCGCTGCCCGCGTCTTCGCTACCGGCGTCTTCACCGCCCGCGCCACCGCCTGTTCCACCGCCGATGCTGAGTGACACCGCCGGCGTGCACTTGTTGTCCACGCAGGCGTAGCGCTTGTCACCCGAGGAGAGGTGCAGGCAGTCGTAGTTGTCCTGACACTCCGGCGGGCAGGCGCTCAGCAGAGAAGAGACGGCGACGAGGTTGGCGGCGATGAAGAAGCGCTTCCCGGTGAGGTTCATGAAGGTCTCTCGCGAGTGAGGTCAGGTTCGGCGCTGGTCATAGCGCCAGTTGAGGCTGCGGCTCTCGGATGAATGGAGGCGTGCATCGAAAACAAAAGGCCGGTGGAGCTGAGCTCCACCGGCCTGAGGTCTGCGTCTCGGAATGTGCTTACGGCGTGAAGGCGTGCGCGCCCATGTTCTGGTTCGCCGCCATGGTCGCGATGGGCGTCCCGGCGAGAATCGTCCACTGACAGGTGGCCGCATCGGTGCCCGCAGACTGCGTCCAGTCGGTGGTGGGCGAGGCGACCGAAGGCTTGCGGATGAGGACCTTGTCCACGCCCCCGTTCGCGTCTCCGCAGATGGTCCAGCTGGAGCCCGGGTCGGTACCAACAATGCCGAACACATCGATGACCGTGGCGTTGTTCGAGAGGGTGAGCGCATCGTCGCCGTTGAAGTTGACGACGCCGTTCATGGCATCACAGTTGCCCGAGATGCTTGCGTCCGTGCTGGCGTGGCAGATGACGTAGGTGGTGTTGTTGGCCAACGTTCCGCTCATCGTCATGGTGTTGGTCGCGGAAGAGGCCCCGTTGGCGAACAGCCTCAGCGAGTAGTTCGAGAGGTCAACCGTGTTGCCGGTGCCGTTGAAGATCTCGATGTACTTCGTGTTGCCCGGTCCCTCTCCGTACTCGGAGATGAACAGCTCGGTGGCGGCTCCACCGCCCATCCCCGCGCCGGTGAAGGTCGCGGTGTTGGGCGAGCCGACGGCGGTGCCGCGGACGTCCTCCACCGACGAGGCCACCGTCACCGTGTAGCTGGTGCCCTGCACCTGGGCCGAGGTGACCAACGCCACCGAGGACGGACCCGCGAGTGAGGCGCTGCTCACCGTCAGGCCGTTGTCGATGGTGAAGGCGCCGCTGGTGACGGACGCACCGTCGATGGGGCGCGAGAAGCTCACCGTGACGCCGGTGTTCGACGACGCCGAGGCGCCGCTCACCGTGGGGGCAGGACAGACGATGTTCTCCAGCTCCGCCTCATTCCACGCCGAGAGCTGCACGGCGTTGTTGAAGCGCCACACCGGCGCGCGAGCGATGCTGAAGGAGCAACCCACCCCGAAGGCCTGCGCCTCGAGGCCATCGCGCACCGTCGCCGGCACGCGCAGGATGAAGTTGCTCGCGCCGCCGTCGGGCGTGCCCGCGGTGGAGATGGCGAAGCGCGCGTAGCTCGAACCGGACGAGGCGGAGGCGCCCACCACGGTGGCCTGGAAGCTCACCACCTTGCTCTCCCAGGCCGTCAGCGCGCCGGCCGCGAAGAAGTCGACGTTGTTGACGGACGAGATGAGCGGCGTGATGGGCTGGTTGGGCGCCGTGACGGTGATGGAGTTGACGCCGGTGATGCGCCGCAGGCCCGAGGCCATGTCCACCGTAGAGACCGAGATGGTCAGCTGGTCGCCTTCGTGGACGCCGCCGGAGGTGACGGTGGCCGGGTCGAGGTTCACGAAGAGCGCGGGGCCACCCTGCGTCGCCTGGATGAAGAAGCCGGGCGAGTCGTTGGCGGCGGTCGCGCCGACCACCGCGGGCTTCAGGTACGTCACCAGCGCGCCGTCGATGGTGACGTTGCTGGTGCCGCCGTCCGGCGTGGCCTCGGCGTTGGCGCGCACCAGGGCCAGCTGCGCGTCGGGCGTGCCGGCGTCCACCGGGGCAGGGCTCACGTCGATGGTGGCGCTGCTGATGTGCACGCAGGCGCCGCCCGGCACCGGCGTGGAGACGTAGGTCCCGCTGTTGATGGTGACCTCCACCAGGGTCACGTTCGTCAGCGTGGCGCTCACGATGCCGTTGTTCAGGTCAGAGCTCGCGTTGAGGGTGAACGAGCCGGACGTCGGGAAGAAGGCCTTCTCGTTGCTCTCGCTCTCGTCCTGGACAATCAACAGGCAGTAGTCGCAGGAAGCGTAATTGTTCTGCGGCGCCGCGGAGAGGTCATAGGTGCCCGGCGTGTCGTCCCAGAACTCCACGTA
>CALNBU010000536.1 GCA_937875615.1 uncultured Archangium sp. | reverse complement strand
TCTTCACCGGCTCCGGCAGCGAGGCCTCCGCCATCGCGCTGCTGGGCGCCTGGCGCGCGCGGAGAGACACCGCCCGGCGGCGCGTGGTGACCACCGCCATCGAGCACCCCTCGGTGCTGGGCGCGGTCGCGCGCCTCGAGCAGGACGGCGCGGAGGTGCTGCGCCTCGCCCCGTCTCCAGACGGCCGGGTGCCGCTCGACGCCCTGCTGGAGGCGCTCACGCCCGCGACCGCGCTCTGCTCGGTGCAGTGGGTGAACAACGAGACCGGCGTGGCGCAGCCCGCACCGGAGCTGGCCCGGGCCTGCGCCGAGCGCGGCATCACCTTCCACTGCGACGCGGTGCAGGCCTTCGGAAAGCTGGAGGCCTCCCTGCGCGAGGTCCCCGCGGAGCTCCTCAGCCTCTCGGCCCACAAGCTGGGCGGCCCTGCGGGCGTGGGGGTGCTCTTCAACCGGCGCGGGGTGGACCTGGCCGGCGTCACCCCCGGGCATCAGGAGAACGGTCGCCGCGGCGGAACACCCTCAGTGCCGCTGGCCCGGGCCATGGCCCTGGCGCTGCGGCTGGCGCAGCCGACGCCGGAGCTGACGGCGCTCAGGGATCGCTTCGAGGCCGCGGTGCGCGAGGCCCTGCCCGACGTGGAGCGCAACGGCACCGCGCCGCGCGTCGGCAACACCAGCAACCTGTGGTTCCCCGGCGTCGACGGCGAGGCCCTGCTCATCGCGCTCGACCTCGAGGGCATCTGCGTCTCCACCGGCGCCGCCTGCGCCTCCGGCTCGCTCTCGCCTTCCCACGTGCTGCTGGCCCAGGGCCGCACGCCCGCGCAGGCCCACGGCTCGCTGCGCTTCTCCTTCGGCGCCGCCACCACCTGGACCGAGCTGGAGCGCACCGTCGACGCGCTCCGCCGGCTGGTGCCCGCCCACCGAGAGTAGGGCCGTCGCGCCCGCGGGCGTGGTAACCTGCCGCTCCTTCTGATGTTCCCTCTGGCTGCCGCGCTGACCGCTCACCTGCTCGCCGTGCTTCCCAACGGCTACTACGCCATCGGAGAGCTCGGCGTGGTGGAGCTCACCACCGTCGACAACAAGGTGACCGGACGACTGAAGACCGGCGGCCGCTGCCCGCTCCCCGCCAACAGCACGCTGCTGTCCGGCGCGTGGGAGGGCAACACCTTCACCGGCACCGTGCTGGTCTGCCAGGAGGGCTCGAGCTGCGGCGCCAACCAGCTCTACCCCTGGCTGGCGGTGGCCGACGACAGCACCGCCCGGCTCAGCGGGCACCTCCGCTTCGCGCCGGGGTGCCGCTCGCCCGCGGTGAAGGCCAACCCCCTGGTGATGCGACCGGCGACGCCCGAGGAGGCCCAGCGCGCCGCCCGCCGGCTCTCGAAGACCGAGGCCGCGCAGTACTCCGCGGAGGCCATCCTCTCGGCGAACGTGATGCTCGAGCTGCAGAACTACGAGGCCGCGCGCGACAAGTTCGCCGAGGCCATCGAGCTCGACGACTCGCGCTGGGAGGGGTTGCTGGGCGTGGGCATCGCCGAGTTCCGCCTCGGCCACGCGGAGCTGGCGCTCCCCTGGTACGAGAAGGCGCAGCTGGTGGCGGAGAGCCGGAAGCTGCCCCGCAGTCGCGTGGCCCAGGTCCACTACAACCGCGCCTGCGCGCTCGCGGCGCTCAAGCGCAACGCCGAGGCCATCGACGCGCTGCGCGCCGCGGTCAAGCTGGGCGGCGCCGCCGACTTCATCGAGCAGATCGAGCACGACATCGACCTCGAGCCGCTGCGCCCTGATCCCGCGTTCCGTCGCTTCTCCGGCGAGGTGCAGATCCAGCTGCGCAAGAAGAGATGAACCGTGGCCACCGGCAACTACGAGATCCTCCGGTTGCTGGGCCGCGGCGGCATGGCGGAGGTATTCCTGGTGAAGGCCACCGGCGGCCGCTACGCGGGCCGGGAGCTCGCGCTCAAGCGCCTGCTCCCCGCGCTCCGCGAAGATGAAGAGGCCGTGCGCCTGTTCACCGCCGAGGCGGAGCTGTCTCGGCACCTCCATCACCCGAACATCGTCGACGTGCTCGACGTCGGTCACGACGCCGACGACATCTTCATCGTGATGGACTTCATCGACGGGCGCGACGTGGCCCAGATCCTCAAGCGCTGCCGCGCGAAGAAGGTGCCCTGGCCCATCGACTTCGCGCTGTACCTGGCGCGCGCGCTGCTCGACGCGCTCGACTACGCGCACCACGCGAAGGGCCCCACCGGCAAGGCGCTCAACATCGTGCACTGCGATGTCTCGCCGTCGAACTTCTTCGTCTCGCGCACCGGGACGCTGGTGCTGGGGGACTTCGGCGTGGCCCGCAGCTTCATCGAGGTGGGCCCGGACCAGGTGATGGGCAAGCCCTTCTACCTTTCGCCGGAGGCCATCTCCGGCCGCCTCGACGCCACCATCGACCTGTGGGCGGTGGGGGTGACGCTGTACGAGCTGCTCACCCTGCATCGCCCCTTCGTGGGCAAGACCTCGCGGGAGGTCTTCGAGGCCATCCGCGCCGCCCGCTACGCGCCGGTGCGCGAGCTGCGCCCGGAGGCGCCGCCGGTGGTGGAGGGGCTCATCGCGCGCGCGTTCGATCTCGACCCCGCGATGCGCTTCACCACCGCGCGGGAATTCGCGGACGAGCTGGCCCCGCTCTACGACGAGCGCGTGGGCACCCCGCTGGCCATCTCGGCCATGGTGCGCGGCCTGTTCGGCACCAGCGACTGACGCGGCTCACAGCGCTCGCAGCTTGCCGTCGAAGCCCACCGCGTAGAAGCGCGGCGTCAGCTCCCTCACCCCCGTCACCACCAGCCAGCGCACGTCTCTGGCCTCGAGCTCGGTGCGCTGCGCCGCGGTGGTGGCCGCGTCCGCCAGCGGGTCGAACACGAAGTCCTCGGAGAAGTTGTGGTGCTGTGGCCGGTAGGTCTGCGCGAGCGGCTCGGTCAGCACCAGCGGCGTGGTGGTGAGCCCGATGAGCTCGGTGCGCTCCCACTTCGCCAGCGGCGCGGTGTACCCGGCCACGGCGCCATCCGGCGGCGACGGCCAGAAGAAGCGCGTGGACACCTGCAGGCCGTCAGGTCCGGTGACGTCGCGACGCTGCGGCAGCAGCACGGCGTCGGGCGCGAGTTCGTCTTCACAGGCGCTCAACCGCACCGACTCCTCGGAGGTGACGCCGATGTCACCCTGGTAGTCGAGGGCCGGCTGAGGCGCCGCGTAGCGGGCGAGGAGAAAGAGCTGCGGCTGCGAGATGACCGGCGCCCGGTCCAGCGGCAGCTGCTGAGGCAGCTCGGTGGTGATGCTCAGGGTGCGTGCGGGACCACCGACGCTGAAGCTGTCGCTCACCTGGTCGCCCTGCACGTCGTGGGCGGCGTCGGGCCAACCCGACGGCGCCCCCTCCAGGAGCCCCTGCCCCCAGCTCTCCGGGAAGCGCAGCGCAGAGACCCCGAACAGGCTCTGCGTCCGCTCCGCGGCGGTGAGGCGGACGTTGCGCGTGGAGAACGTGAAGCGCACCTTGTTGCGGTGGATCCCCAGCACGTCGCCGTACTCACCCTGAAACGCGCACACCCGCGCCGGCCGGTTCAACACGAAGGGCGTCACCGACGCGGCGGTGCGCTGAGGCAGCCGCCGCACCTGCTTGAGCCACAGCTTGCCCGGCGCAATCTTCTTGAACTCCAGATCGAGCTTCAGCGGGCCGGTGGGCACCGTGGCGCGGTAGGCCTCCGCCACCAGGTTTACGAGCCGATTGAGCTCCTCGTAGTCGGTGGGTGAGTCCATCACCCAGGCGCCCAGCGGCACCAGCGAGGCGTCGCGCTGCTTGTGGATGTAGGCGTTCCCCCCGAAGGTGCTGATGTCCACCACCTCCGGCTGCGCTTCACCTTCGGGGTTGGTGACCGACTGCGCGCCCGGCTGCGTCACCACCAGGGTGTGAGAGAAGCTGAAGCCGCTCGACGACCACTCGATGACGCCGTTCGCCTGCTCGGTGGGGTCCGGCACCGAGTAGTGCACCAGCACGGCCATCCCTACCTGCGCCTCCACCACGGCGTGGCGCAGCCGCTCGAGGTAGGCGTTGTCATTGTAGAAGCTGCCGTACACGCGGCGCAGCGCGCGGAAGACCCCGCGTTCCTGCGGCTCCTGCGCATCGCACGCGCTGGGCCCGCTGGTGTCGCCGTCGGTGTCATCGGCGAAGCATCCGCTGTAGCTGTCGTAGAGCCCCGCCCCGGTGAAGTCGTCGGTGTCTTCGACGTTGGTCGACGAGCGGAAGCGGATCTTCCGGAGCGGGTCGAAGGGCTGCAACGCCGCGCGCACCGCGGCGTCGGCGGCGGGCGAGAAAGAGGCGTGCTCACGGATGAGGCTGCGCACACCGGCCAGCGCCTGCTTGAGCGCGAAGAGATCCGCCGGCGGGTAGCTCTGGTGTCCCTGGAGCCGCGAGGCGATCTCCTCGCCCAGCGTACGGCCACCGGGCACCGGCTGCGCCATGGCGTCGTCCCAGAGGTCGAAGGTGAACGCCACCGCCTGGTAGGCGTTGTCGGGCACGGCGGCGCGCAGGACCCCGAAGTTGGCCGCCTTGCCGCCCACGAAGCGCAGATCCGCCGGGCCCAGCCCGTCGACGCTCACCGAGAACCCGCCCTGCGACTGCTTCGGGGTGAGGTTGAGCGGCGAGGGCTGCCGCAGCGACAGCAGCTCCGCCTCGACCGCGCTGGAGGTCGCCGGGTCGAGCGCGAAGACGTCGAGCTGACAGCGCTCCGCGCCGCCGGACATCGACAGGTCGAGCACCACCTTCTTCCCTTCGAGCGAGGCCAGCAGCGCCTGCTGCTGCGCCAGCGGCGCGTAGACGAACGGGATGCCCCACGTGTTGGCGAGAATGGCGACGTGGGAGCTCGGGGTGGCAGGCCGGGTGGTGACGATGCCCGCGAGCGGGGGCAGCTCGGCGGGCACCCCGTCGGTGAGCAGCACGTCGGCCGCGGTCAGCGCGCCGTCCCGGTAGGCGGTCTCGATGTCCTGGGGGGCCACCCGCACCAGCCGACCCACCGCCCAGCCCGGGGCGTAGCAATGCGCGCCGTTCGTCCAGCGGTCGGGCCCGCTGACCTTCACCTCCCGCGCCTCCAGCCAGGGCTTGTCGCGCAGCGCCGCCGACTGCTGCTCGAAGGTGGGCATGTAGAAGTCGTCGGCCGCCGCGTCATCGATGCTGTCGCGCACCAGGTCGAAGACGATCTTCACCATCTCCTTGCGGTACGCGTCGCGGCGCACCAGCTGAATGCCCAGCTCCGCCACCTGATTCATGGGCGGGAAGAGCACCGCGCCGGTGATGGCCTCCTGCCCCGCCTCGTGCAGCGACACCGCCTCGAACTGCGCGCGCGTCATGCCCATGAAGGGGTCGAGGTGCGCCGTCGCGAACTCGATGTGAAAGGGGTACTCGTTGCTGTCCTGGAAGTAGACCCGGGAAGGGTCCCGCATCAGCACCGTGAACTTCACCCACTTCCCCCGCTGCCCATCGCCGCCCGCGAAGGCGTCGTCGTGGCCGCTGATGCGGAGCTTCCAGTGCGGCGAGGGCGTGATGGTGATGGGCCCCACCGGCACCGGCCACTCGAAGGGGACCTCGGTGCCGCCGTCGACGCCGGCGTCGATCTCGAACCCTCCACCGTCCGGCGGCAGGCCCGCATCGCCCGCACCGGCATCGAAAGCGCCCGCGTCGCGAGGCTGCGCGCCTCCGTCCTCCGGGATGGACACCTGAGGACAACCGGAGAGCACCACCAGGAGCCAGAGTCTTCGCAACGTCATACGCGCGCGCGACTGCAATGGACGTACCCCTGCGTGCCCCGGAAAATCGGCGCGTTGCGGACGCACGCCCCTCAGATTTCCGAAGGCACAAAAGAAAAACGGCCCCGGGTTGCGCCGAGGCCGTTTCCTTTGCTTCTTCGAGAGTGCCCAGGGGGGGATTCGAACCCCCACGCCGCGAGGCGCCACCCCCTCAAGATGGTGTGTCTACCAGTTTCACCACCTGGGCTTGATTCTCTTGTTCCCCGCCGCCGCCGAAAGCGACGCCCCCATACCAGATCACCTGACGGGGAAAAGGGGTTTTCAACGCCTTCCTACTTGTTGGCCGGAACCGCGTCCTTCGCCGACGGCTCAGGCTCCGTCGGAGGCGGCTTCGGGTTGGCTTCGCTGGGCGAGGCCTCACCGACGGGCGCCGGGACCGTGTCGGTGACCGCCGGGCTCTCCTTCATCAGCTGGCTCGAGACCGAGCCGCGGAGGCCGACGAACGAGAGGCCCAGCGAGGTGAGGAAGAACGCAGTGGCGCAGAACGCGGTGAGCTTGGTGAGGAAGGTCGCCCCGCCCCGCGCCACCGCCGAGCGCAGAGCCCATGCCCGCGTCCTTCCCCGGCTGGAGCAGGATCACGAAGATCATGAAGATGCACAGGAGCACATGCACGACGGTGAAGAAGGTCAACATAGGCGCAGGCCCTTAAGCATCACGGCGCGGCTTTGACAATGGCCGCGAAGTCGTTGGCCTTCAGGCTGGCGCCACCCACCAGCGCCCCGTCGATGTCGGCCTGCCCCAGCAGCTCCGCCGCGTTGTCGGCCTTCACCGAGCCGCCGTACTGGATCCGCACCTGCGCGGCGGTCTCCTGGTTCCACACCCCGGCCAGCAGCGCGCGCAGGTGCGCGTGGACCTCCTGCGCCTGCCGCGAGGTGGCGGTCTTGCCGGTGCCGATGGCCCACACCGGCTCGTAGGCCACCACGAAGCCCGCGCCCTCGGCCGCGCTGAACCCCTGGAGCGCCCCCTTGAGCTGCGTCTCCACCACCGTCAACGTCTTGCCGGCCTCGCGCTCCTCCAGCGTCTCGCCCACGCAGACGATGGGCTTGAGGCCCGCCTTGAGCACCGCCGCCACCTTGCGATTCACCCCGGCGTCGGTCTCACCGAAGAACTGCCGGCGCTCGGAGTGACCGAGGATCACCCAGGTCACGCCCAGCTCCTTGAGCATCGGCGCCGACACCTCTCCGGTGAACGCGCCCGACTCGCTGGCGTGGCAGTTCTGCGCGGCGAGCGCCACGTTGGAGTCTTCGAGCACCTTCGCCACCGGGTGCAGCGCGGTGAAGGGCGGCGCGATGGCCACCTCCACCCGCTCCCGGACCTGCGAGACGGCGTTCCGCACCTCACGCGCGAGCGCGAGGGCCTCGGCCACCGTCTTGTTCATCTTCCAGTTGCCCGCGATGAATGGACGACGCGTCATGTCAGGACTCACTCCAGGGCCTTGAGCCCCGGGAGCGCCTTGCCTTCGAGGAACTCCAGCGACGCGCCGCCTCCGGTGGAGACGTGCGTCATCTTGTCGGCCAACCTGAACTCGTTGACCGCCGCCGCCGAATCGCCGCCGCCGATGACCGTCTGCGCCTGGCCGTTGTTGGCCATCGCCACCGCCACCGACTTCGTGCCCTCGGCGAACTTCGCCACCTCGAACAGGCCCATGGGCCCGTTCCAGAGGATCGTCTTCGCGTCGCGCAGGTGCTGCGTGTACAGCGCGCGCGTCTTGCCGCCGATGTCGAGGCCCATCAGGTCCTTCGGGATGGCGCGCTCCAGCACGTCGATGGCCTGGCTCTCCTCGTCGGGCGAGGTCCCGCAGACGTGGTCCACCGGCAGCACCAGGTCCACGCCCAGGCGCTTCGCCGTATCGATCAGCCGCGTGGCGAGCGGGAGCTTGTCTTCCTCGACCCGGCTCCGCCCCACCTCCACGCCCTCCGCCTTCAGGAACGTGTAGGCCATGGCCCCGCCGATGAGCATGGTCTGACACTTCGGCAGCAGGTTCTCGATGACCTTGATCTTGTCGGACACCTTGGAGCCGCCCAGCACCACCACGAAGGGCCGCGCCGCGTTCTTCACCACCCGGCCCAGCTGCTCGATCTCCTTGCGCATCAGCAGGCCGGCGCACTTCTCCTTCACGAAGGGCACCATGCCCGCCGTCGACGCGTGCGCCCGGTGCGCCGTGCCGAAGGCGTCGTTGCAGTAGACGTCGGCGTGCTGCGCGAGCTGCCGGGCGAAGGCCTCGTCGTTGGCCTCCTCTTCCTTGTGGAAGCGCAGGTTCTCGAGCAGCAGCACCTGCGTGGGCTTGAGGTCCCTCGCCTGCTTGCTGACGCCCTCGCCGATGCAGTCGTCGGCCATCAACACCTCGAAGGTGCCGCCGAGCAGCTCCGCGAGGCGCTTCGCCACCGGCAGCAGCGTCAGCGTCGGCGTCACACCCTTCGGCCTGCCGAGGTGCGACGCCAGGATGGGCTTCCCGCCACCTTCGAGCACCTTGCGGATGGTGGGCAGCGCCTCACGGATCCGCGTGTCGTCGGTGATCTGCTGCGCGTCGTCCAACGGCACGTTGAAGTCGACGCGCACGAAGACCCGCTTGCCCGTCAACTGCAGCTCGTCGATGTAGCGCGGCATGCCTCAGGCCCCGGCGAGGAAGCGGGCGACGTCGACCACCCGCTGGCTGTAGCCCCACTCGTTGTCGTACCAGGCGAAGACCTTGAGGAAGTCGCCCCCGATGAGCTGCGTCTGGGTGGAGTCGAAGATGGAGCTGTGCGGGTTGTCGTTGTAGTCGATGCTCACCGTGGGCTCGGTGTCGTACTGGAGCACGCCCTTGAGCGGCCCCGTCGCGGCGGCCTTCATGGCGCCGTGCACCTCGTCCACGGTGACCTGCTTCTTCAGCTTCACGGTGAGGTCGACCAGCGAGACGTTGGGCGTCGGCACGCGGATGGCGGCGCCGTTGAGCTTGCCCTTCAGCTCGGGGATCACCTCGCCGATGGCCTTGGCGGCGCCGGTGGAGGTGGGGATCATCGAGAGCGCCGCGGCGCGCGCGCGCCGGAGATCATCGTGCACCAGGTCGAGGATGCGCTGGTCGTTGGTGTAGCTGTGGATGGTGGTCATCAGCCCGTGCTCGATGCCGAAGCTGTCCTGCAGCACCTTGCCCACCGGCGCGAGGCAGTTGGTGGTGCAGCTCGCGTTGCTGATGATGTGGTGCTTCGACGCATCGTACAGCTGGTGGTTGATGCCGAAGCACACCGTGAGATCCACGTTCTTGCCGGGCGCCGAGAGCAGCACCTTCTTCGCGCCGGCGTCGAGGTGCAGCTGCGCCTTCTCCCGCGCGGTGAAGCGGCCGGTGCACTCGATGACCACGTCCACGCCGAGCTCCTTCCAGGGGAGCTTCGAGGGGTCCTTCTCGGCCAGCACCTTGTAGGTCTTGCCGTCGATGGTGATGGAGCTCTCGGTGGCGCTCACCTGCCCCGGCCAGTTGCGGTGCACGGAGTCGTACTTGAAGAGGTGCGCCAGCGTGGCCGGCTTGTCGAGGTCGTTGATGGCGACGATCTCCACGTCCTTCTCCTGCCGCTGCAGGGCGGCGCGCAACACCATGCGGCCGATGCGGCCGAAACCGTTGATCGCGAACTTGATGGCCATTTCTCGTGACTCCTTGTGGGTGGATGCAAGACGACCGACGGGCGCCCTTCTACCGTCGGCGGTGCGGAACACAAGCCGGGGAAGCGGTCATTTCGCCGCCGCGCCGCCCCTCAGGCCAGCGCGCACGTCAGCGACGACGACGCCGCGCCAACACCGCCAGCGCCCAGAGCGCCGTCAGGGCCGGTGCGCCATCGCAGCCACAGCCGCCGCCGCCGAGCGTGAGGCGCTTCGAGACGGGAGGTGGTGGCGCGCCGCCGCCGCCGCCCGTCACGCCCGTTCCGCCGCCCGCGCCGACGCCACCACCCGCGGCCCCGCCGCCGGCGCCCGCGTCCCACGGGTCAGGTCCTCCGCCGTCGTAGCCGCCGTCGAGCAGCGTGCCGGCGTCTTCGTTCCCCACGCCGCCGTCGAAGGCCGGGGGCGTCAGGAACTCCACCACCCGGCGCATCGGTTCGCTGCTGAAGCCAGTTGGTTGCGGGTCGAAGAAGACGCTCTGCTGCGCCACGCCGATGGCCGCGGTGTCGCCGGCGGCGTAGCTGCCGAGCGCGATGGCCGCGCCGGTGGGCGTGACCGCCGGCGGCGCCCCCGCGTTGAACGAGCCCTGCGTGCCGTCGTCGAGCTGCAGCGCTGGCACCCCGAGCAGCGGGCCCGCGCCGGTCACCGGCGCAGCGCCGGGGACGCCCGCGGCCACCCCCGAGAAGTTCTGCGCGAGGAACGTGGCGTCGCCCACCGCGTCGCCGCTGAAGAACACCGGGACGTTCCGCGCGCGGAAGTCGCTCACCGCCGCCTGCTCCGCAGCGGAGAGATCGCCTCCGCCCTGCTTGCCGCGCCCCACGAGCCACGACAGCAGCGAGTACGGCGCCAACGGCACGTCGCCCGCCGCCACCGCATCGCCCTCGGCGGTGTCAAAGCCGAGCTCGTTGGCGGAGAGCGCGCCGCCCGTCAGCCGCGCCGCGCTGCCGTCGTTCATCTGCGCGAGGAAGATGCGCAGCACGGTGCCCAGCGAGTACTGCGCCGCGAAGCTCTCTTCCTTCCCGATGGCCGCCTCGAGGCGGTCGAAGCCGTTCACCACCAGTACGAAGGGACGGCCGGGGGCCGGGCGCCTCGCCCCCACCACCGCCGAGGGGAACGACTCGCCGCCCTGGTTGAGCGCGGTCACGCGGAAGAAGCGCGCCTCGGAGGCCGGCAGCGGGAGCCGCACCGAGAGCGCCTCGGTGTCGACGCCGTTGTCCCAGGAGAGGCCGTCGTGGCTGGCGTAGACCCGGTAGGCCGAGGCCGCGTGGCCGGCCGCGCCCGAGACGTCGGTCACCGGCTCCCGCCAGCGCAACAGCACCTCGCCGTTGCTCTGGTTGAGCGCCGCGAGGTGCGTGGGCGGCTCCGGCGGCAACCGCACCGCCACCGCGTCGCGCGCCGCGAAGTACTTGATGATGCCCTGGGTGATGGCGCGCGCGGCGATGTAGCGCCAGCGCGGCTCGCGGATCCGCTCCACGTCAGCCAGGGTGTCGTGGAAGGCCATCTCCAACAGCACCGCCGGCGTCTCCGGGTTGTGGTTGGGGTTCAGCTCCCCGAAGTTCGCCGCCAGCACGTTGCGGTTCTGCCAGGTCGGCTCGTTCCACCCGTCGGGCGAGCGGAGGTCGTTGATGATCTCTCCGTGGATGGCCTGCGCCAGCTCCACGCTGCCCGCCACGCCGTTGAAGCTCCCCACCGTCGAGCCGGTGGAGCTGTAGACGTAGGTGCTGGTGCCGCGCGGCTCGGCGCCGCCCTCGCCGTCGAGCGCGTTGGTGTGCCACGCCACGTACACCGCGTCTTCGCCGTCTTCGTGCGACCACGCGGCGTAGCGCGACCGGGTGCTGACGTCGTTGGTGCGATCGTTGGCGGGCGAGTTCCCGCCCGACGACCACACCGATGCGGGCGCCCCGCTCCACTGCGCGTAGTACCGCGCTGACTCCTCGAAGCGCGGCCGCCCGCTGATGCCCTGCCCGCGGTCGGTGTTGCCCACGCCGCCGCCCCACTTCACCGCGTCGAGCGAGACGTTCTGCTGCTGGCCCGCCACCACCGGCGCCGCGGAGTCATTGTGCACCACCACCCGCGCCGGCTGGCCCGCATAGAAATAGAAGCGCCCCAGCGGCACCCACTCGCGGCCGTGTGACTCCTGGTTCACCCGGAAGTGCGTGGAGCCGCCGGGGTGGATGACCTCGTAGTGCGCGTCGGTCACCCGCGCCGAGAACTGCGTGTACGAGACCGACACCCAGTAGTAGCCGTCGGCGGGAATGACCGCGTCGTAGCGGGCGCTGGCGGTGGCCGTCTCCGACGCCAACATCAGCCGGTTGCCGCCCGTCGAGAAGGGGAGCTCGGTGCCGTCCATGATCGCCGGCGGCCGGCTCCAGGCGGCCAGCTCGGAGTTGACGAAGCCCGCCGCCGCCCCCTGCTCGGTGTAGCCAGCCTCGGCGTCGTCGACGATGACCATGTGGGTCTGCAGATCGAGCTCACGCACCGGGAACACCCGGGCGCCGGCGTTGAGCAGCATGGGCATCAGGTACTGGCTGAGCGTCTCGATGCTGATCAGATCTTCGACCAGCCGGTAGTTGTTGCCTCGCTGCGTGCGCCAGTTGTTCACCGTGCTGGTCCAGGTGAAGCCGTGACCGGGCGAGAGGTAGATGACCTTTCCCGCGAGCGGACCGCTGTTGGTCACCCGCGGCACCGCCACGCCGCCCACCCTGGGGACCAGCCGCTCGGCGCGCACCAACGGCGGCATGTCGGGCGTGATGCGCGGCTCCCAGGGCTTCGCTTCCACCGGAGGCGCCCACGCGTCCGCCGGCTCCAGACCACAGTCGTCGACCCAGTCGACGGGTTGGGCCGCGACCACCATCGACGACAGAGACACCGCGAACAGGAACGCGCGCATGGTCCACGCCATACACGAGATTCATCGTCCGCCGCGACGGGTGCCGCGTTCGGCCACGGTGCGGCCGGTACAGTCACGCTGGAGCGCCCGCGGCCGGCGCCGAATTCAAGGTGGCGCCCGCGGCCGTTGGAAGATGATGCGCGACCGACTCCCCATGACCAACACCAGACCGAAGCCCTCCGACGTCATCCGCGTGCGGGGCGCGCGCGACAACAACCTCAAGGACGTCAGCGTCGAGCTGCCCAAGCGGAAGCTGACGGTCTTCACCGGCGTCTCCGGCTCCGGGAAGTCCTCCCTGGTGTTCGGCACCATCGCCGCCGAGTCGCAGCGCCTCATCAACGAGACCTACAGCGCCTTCGTGCAGGGCTTCATGCCCTCGCTGGCGCGGCCCGACGTCGACGTCCTCGAAGGGCTGACCTGCGCCATCATCGTCGATCAAGAGCGCCTGGGCACCAACGCCCGCTCCACCGTCGGCACCGTCACCGACGCCAACGCCCTGCTGCGCGTGCTCTTCAGCCGGCTCGGCAAGCCGCACGCGGGGCCCCCCAACGCGTACTCCTTCAACGTGCCGACGGTGCGGGCCTCGGGCGAGATCACCGTCGACAAGGGCGGCGGCAAGACCGAGCAGCGCACCTTCAACGTCAACGGCGGCATGTGCCCGCGCTGCGACGGCATGGGTCAGGCGAACGCCATCGACCTGAAGCAGCTCTACGATGATCGCAAGTCGCTCCACCAGGGGGCGCTCACCATCCCCGGCTACACCGCCGATGGCTGGTACGTGCGCATCTTCGCCGAATCGGGCTTCGTGGACCCCGACAAGCCTATCCACCGCTTCAGCAAGCAGGAGCTCCACGACTTCCTCCACAAGGAGCCGGTGAAGGTGAAGGTGGCCGGCGCCAACCTCACCTACGAGGGGTTGCTGCCGCGCATCCAGAAGTCCTTCCTCTCCAAGGACGTCGACACGCTGCAGACGCACCTCCGCGCCTTCGTGGAGCGCGCCGTCACCTTCACCACCTGCCCCGAGTGCGAGGGCACCCGACTGAGCGCGGCGGCGCGCGCCTCGAAGATCAAGGGCAAGAGCATCGCCGACCTCTGCGCGATGCAGCTCACCGAGCTCGCCGGCAGGGTCCGCGCGCTCGAGGCGCCGTCGGTGGCGCCGCTGCTGACCACCCTCTGCGCCACCCTCGACGCCTTCGTGGAGATCGGCCTGGGGTACCTCAGCCTCGACCGCCCCTCGGGCACGCTCTCGGGCGGCGAGGCCCAGCGCACCAAGATGATCCGCCACCTCGGCTCCTCGCTCACCGACGTCACCTACGTCTTCGAC
>CALNBU010000535.1 GCA_937875615.1 uncultured Archangium sp. | reverse complement strand
ACCGGCGGCGCGGCGGTGCTGGCCGGCGGGGCGGTGGCGCTGCTGGCCTTCTCCCGCGAGAGCCAGCTCAACGCAGAGCTCTGCCCCAGCGGCCCCGGCAACGACGGGCGCTGCGACGGCGTCAACCTCCGGCCCCGCAGCTTCTACCTCGCGCAGCAGGAGGCGCTCACGGTGCAGAAGGTGGTGGCCTTCAGCGTGGCCGCCGCCGGCGCGGTGCTGCTGGGCCTCGGGCTCTGGCTGCTGCCGCCCGTCGACGCGCGCACCCACCTCTCGCTGCGGCTGCTCCCCACCGGCTCTGGCGTCGCGCTGGCGGGAGGCTTCTAGAGCCATGCCGCGCCGCCTCGCCTTCATCGCCCTCGCCGCCGCCGGCTGCACCGGCCTCTTCCTCGACGCCGGCAACGCCTACCCCTGCGACTTTTCCCAACCCGCCGCAGAGCGCGACGCCCCCTGCGTGGGCACCGACGTGTGCGGCATCAACGGCGTCTGCGTGGCCTACGTGTATGAGGGCCCGCGCCGGGAAGGCGGGCTGCTGGCCCCCGACTACGTGCGGGACGACTACCGCCTGTCGTCTCCGCGCCAGCTCCACCCCGGCGCGCTGAAGGGCCCGGTGCGCGCGCTGGCGCGCAGCCAGTCCGGCGCGCTGGCGGTGACCGACGAGGGCGCCTTCTTTCTCCCCGTCACCGGAGGGCTGGAGCCCGCAGACTGGCTGCGCGACACCGCGCTGACGCTGCACGAGCCGGTGCTGGGCCGCCTGGAGCTGGGCGACGCGTGGCTGCTGGCCGGCGTCACCGACGCGCGCCGCCTCGCCTACAGCGTGCAGCTCAACGGAATGACCCGCGGCAACACCGCCGGCGCGCCGGCCCGACGGGTGCGGGCCACGGAGGTGACGCTGGGGCGCCCGCGGCTCCAGGTCGCCGGAGACGAGGCCGGCGAGGTCGAGCTGCCGGCGGTGCTCACCACCTCGCCCCCGCTGACGGTGAACAGCTACGGAATAGGTGCCGCCGATGACGTGGCGCTGTTGACCCGCCTCTCGGCCGCCCCTGCCCCGGTGGTGCTGACGGAGTCGGGGTTGTGGCTCCAGGACAGTGACGGCGGCTTCGCCAGGCTGAACGACGAAGACGGCGGCCTGGGCAGCGACGCCATCGGCGGTCAGCTGAGCCTCAACCCGGAGTCGACCGTGCTGGCGGCCTTCGGGCCGCTGCGGCTCTCGACCTGGCAGGTGGGGCTCACCGCGGGGCAACCGCGCGCACACACGCTGCAGCAGGCCTGGCCCGACTGCCGGCCGTGCCCCGGGAAGACCACCATCGCCGCCGTCACCCCGCTGCCGCAGCGCGAAGGCCTGGGAGTAGAGGTGTTCTGCCGCGCCCGCGACGGCGCCGAGGTGGCGCTGGTGCGCGTCACCGGCAGCACCGCGGTCATCCCCTCCGAGGCCTGCCTCTCGCAGACGCTGGCGATGCCCCTCGACGTCGCGCACCTCACCCGGGTGACGGCGAACATCCAGCGCGGAATGCAGGTGGGCGGCACCCACGGCGAGCTGTGGACGGGCGAGACGCTCTCCGCGCTGCAACCCGCCGCGCTGGAGCGCGTGCCGCTGGACGTCACCACCGTCCCCACCGAGGGCGCGCCGGCGCTGCTGGCCGTGGCCGACCGCTACCTCGCGGTGCTCGAGCCAGACCACCCGCTGGGCTTCCGACGCCTCGATGTCCGCCGCGACCTCCACGGCAGCGACGACGTCCGCTTCCTCGCGGCCGTGCACGGCGCGCCCGGCTGGGGCGTCACCCCCTCGGGCACGCTGGCCTGGGGCAACCTGGCAAGATACCCGAAGGCACGAGATTACTGTGACTTTGTCGTCT
>CALNBU010000534.1 GCA_937875615.1 uncultured Archangium sp. | reverse complement strand
GGCGCGCTGGCCCTCCGCGAGGCGGGTGACGCTCTCCACCAGCTCCGTCACCCGGGGGATCAACGGCTCGTCGATGGCGCCCGGGAGCAGGTTGATCCCCTCCACCTCGAGGGCAAACTCATCTCTGGGTCCGCCCTCGCCGAGCGCTTCCCGCTGCCAGTGGTGCCCGAGACGGAAGGAGATCACTCGTTGACTTACACTGTAGCGCTGCGTACCATCGCCCGTCACACAAGTTCCGGGCACCGTTGTAGAAAGCCCATGATCTAGCTGGGAAAAATCCATGACATTCTATGAAGCGGCGCTGCGCGTCCTCGAGGAGGCCGGCACTCCGCTCCTCTCGACGGACATCACCAAGCGCGCGATCGACAAGGGGTTGTTGTCACACGTCGGCAAGACGCCGGAGATCACCATGCTGCTGCGGTTGGCGGCGATGGCGAGGCGGCCGCGCGACCGGCGCCTGCTGGTGACCGCCCGAGACACGTTTGCCCTCACCGACTGGCTGTTGCCAGAAGACGCCGAGGCGCTCGCGCAGACCGGCGTGCTGGAGGCGAACCCCGAGGAGGAGTTGCCGCCGTACCGTCCTGAGGAGCGGCACCCGGAGGCGCACGCGGAGTACCTGCGCAGCCTGGGCCGACAGGGCGATCGCAAGCGCCGGGACGATGATCGCAAGAAGAAGTACCCGCCCACCTCCGAGGTGGCCTTCGAGGCCCTGCAGGAGGGTGGCACGGCGTTGGCCGCCGGCGAGCTGCTCGCGCGACTCAAGGCACGCGAGGCCGTGGCCGACGACAGCTCGGTGGGGCAGCTGATCGACGCGCTGGCCTCAGACAACCAGCGCCGCCTCGACGATGGGCGGCGGCCGCAGTTCGCCGCCGTTCGCACCGATCGCAACGAGCTGCAGATCTCGCTCGAAGCAGGCGGCGAAGGTGGGCCGGCTCCGCTGGAGATCCAGCAGGCGTTCTGCGCGGCCTGCAACCTCCGCTTCGAGAACGGCCGGGTGATGCTCAAGAGCGAGCGGCGCGCCCAGGAGCGCACTGCGGAGTCCGCGCAGAGCGCCTCGGAAGATCGGCAGCTCATCGCGGCGGGCCGCACGGCCGCGAAGGATGCCCGGCGCGCCTTTGCCCGCATCTTCCGTGAGCGGTTGGTCGAGCTCGAGCAGCACACCTTCGAGAAGGCCTGCACTCGCCTGCTGCGGGCGCTGCACTTCCACGAGCTCAAGGTGGCCCGACGCGCGAAGGAGGGGTTGCTCCTCAACGCCCGTCGACGCGAAGGCAGCCTCGAGCTTCGCT